>JBDSOK010000226.1:0-3612 GCA_039914845.1 Nitrospiria bacterium
ACGAAGGCTTGTCGGTGCAGCGCGAGAAGGGCGGGCGCATCGGCGACGTCCTGGTGCGCCTGGGGTACCTGAAAGAAGAGGCGGTGCTCGAAGCGCTGGGTGAGCAGCTGGGCGTGCCGTATCTCCGGCGGCTCTCGCCCGAGGACGTGGACAAAGCCTTGATCGCCAAGGTCCCGATCGCGTTCGCCAAACGCTATGAACTCCTGCCGTTGCGCGAGGTGGGAGGCGTGGTGCAGGTCGCGACCGCAAACCCCTCGGTCACCGCCCCCCTCGATGATCTGCGGCTCTTATTGTCCAAGCCGGTTCTGCCGGTCGTGGCATCCGCGGCGACCATTGTGGCGTGCATTCACCAAGCGTACGAGCGGCCCGCCGATTCGGCCGAGCAGGTGATGGAGGATCTGGAGGCGGAACCGCTGGATCGCCTGGCCACGGCGCTGGGGGAAGAGCCTCGCGATCTGCTGGAAGCGACCGACGAAGCGCCGATGATCCGATTGGTCAATTCGCTCTTGTTCGAAGCGGCCAAGAAACGGGCGAGTGACATCCACATCGAACCGTTCGAGCGCGATCTGATCATTCGCTATCGCATCGATGGGGTGCTCTACAACATTCTCACCCCGCCGAAACGCCTCCAGGCCAGCATCATTTCTCGGATCAAAATCATGGGCGGTCTGAACATCGCCGAAAAGCGCTTGCCGCAGGACGGCCGGATTGGAATCAGGATCGCGGGACGGGACATCGACATTCGCGTCTCCGCCATCCCCACCGCGCACGGCGAGCGGCTGGTCTTGCGCCTCTTGGACAAGGGCAATCTCCTACTCAAGCTCTCCGAAATCGGCCTGCAGCCCGACCGTCTGAGCGTCCTGGATCAACTCATCCGCTTAAGCCACGGGATCGTCCTGGTGACCGGGCCCACCGGCAGCGGCAAAACGACCACGCTGTATGCCGCCCTGAACACGATCAATGCGCCGGAGAAGAACATCATCACGATTGAAGATCCGATCGAGTATCAACTCCGCGGGGTCGGTCAAATGCAGATCAACCCCAAGATCGCCCTCACGTTTGCGGCCGGTTTGCGCTCGATTCTGCGGCAGGATCCCGACGTCATCATGGTCGGCGAGATTCGCGACGGAGAGACCGCCGAGATCGCGATCCACGCATCCTTGACCGGACATTTGGTCTTCTCGACCTTGCACACCAACGACGCGGCGGGCGCGGTCACGCGGTTATTGGACATGGGTATCGAGCCGTTTCTGGCGGCTTCGTCGGTGGTCGCGATCGTTGCGCAGCGGCTCGTCCGGGTGCTCTGTCCGCACTGCCGGCAGGTCTATCCCCCGACCGCGAACGAGCTCGCGAGGCTGGGGCTCGGCGCCGACGGCGGTCCCGTGACGTGTTATCGGGCGGGCGGGTGCGGGGAGTGTCTGACGACGGGGTATCGCGGTCGAACCGGCATTTATGAAATCCTGGTAATGGATGATGAGCTGCGCGCGTTGATTCTCGCCAAAGCCGATGCCAATACCATCAAAACTCAGGCCATCAAAGGGGGCATGGCCACGTTGCGTGAAGACGGGGCGCGCAAGGTCCTCGACGGCGTGACGACGACGGAGGAGGTGCTCCGTGTCACGGCCGAGGACGCCGCGTAAGAGCCTGTCCATGAGCGGCCATCTCGGGAAGCAGCATTCGTCCGTCACGCTAGAACTGCGTTGTCGGTCGGCGTCTCGTCCTCACGTACGAACCAGTACGCTCCGCGCGCAAGGCCTCCCTCCGCCTTGTATCGGGCCACTCCTGAACAGGCTCCTTGAAGCTAGAGGCTTCTGAGACGGTATGGCGGTGTTTGAATATACGGCGATGACGTCGGAGGGGAAGACGGTGTCGGGCGTCGTCGACGCCGACAGCGCGAAAGAGGCGCGGTTCAAGCTCAAGCGGACGGGGGTGTTTCCCGTCGACGTGACGGCAGGCGCCGCGCGGTCGACGGCCGTCGCGGCGCGACGGCCGGTCTGGGGCGAGCGGGTGTCGGCTTCCGAGGTGTCGGTGCTGACCCGCCAACTGTCCACGCTCTTGGCCGCCGGTCTGCCGTTGGTGGATTCGCTCGCCGCGCTCGGCGAGCAGGTCGAGCGGACCGCCGTGAAGCGGGTCATCTCCTCGGTACGGGAACGGGTCCGCGAGGGTCGCGCGTTTGCGGACGCGCTGGCCGATCATCCCGCGGTGTTCTCCTCGCTCTACGTGAACATGGTCCGCGTCGGCGAGGCGAGCGGCACCTTGGATCGCGTGCTTCTGAGTCTGGCGGAGTTCCTCGAGCGTCAAGCGCGGCTTCGCAACGCCGTGACCGGCGCCCTGATGTACCCGCTCTTGATGCTCGCAGTCAGCGTCGTCATTCTGACCTTCCTGGTCGCCTTCGTGGTGCCCAAAGTCACGGTGGTCTTTGCCGATCTGCACCAGGCGCTGCCGTGGCCCACCGTGGTGCTCATCGCCATCAGCGATGCGTTGCGCGTGGGCTGGTGGCTGATCGCGGCCGTGCTGGCGGTTGGAGCCGTCGCCGCGGCGCGGTATCTCCGCACCCCGCATGGGCGTCGGCGCGCCGACGCCTGGTCGCTGCGGCTTCCGGTCGCCGGCCGTCTGGTCCGGATGGTCGCGCTCTCGCGGTTCACCTCCACGCTGAGCACGCTCCTGGCGGGCGGCATCGGCCTTCTGACCGCGCTGGAAATCGTCAAGCACGTGGTGCGCAACGTGGTGATTGCTGAGGCGATCGAAGCCGCCCGCGAGCGCATCCGGCAGGGTCAGAGCATCGCCGAGCCCCTGCGGCGCAGCGGGGTGTTTCCCCCGTTGGTCACACACATGATCGCGGTGGGCGAACTCAGCGGTGAACTGGAAACCATGCTGAAGAAGGTCTCGGAATCGTACGATCACGAGGTGGAAACGACGGTGGGCACGATGACCGCGCTCTTGTCTCCGATCATGATTTTGGTCATGGGCGGCATCATCCTGTTCATCGTGCTCGCCATTCTCTTGCCGATTTTCGAAATGAGCCACATTGTGAGGTGAAGGTCATGACGCGCGATCGCAACCACGCCCCATCCGCCGCCGGGTTCACGTTGATCGAAGTGATGGTGGTGGTCACCATTCTGGCCATCCTGGCGATTCTGGTCGTCCCGAAGATCGTCGGACGAACGGATGACGCTCGGCGGACCGCGGCAATTGTCGAGATCAAGAACCTTGAAGAGGCGCTCCATCTGTATAAGCTCGACAACGGGGTCTATCCGACCACCGAACAGGGCCTGGACGCGCTGGTCACCAAACCGTCGATCAGCCCGGTCCCCGAACGGTGGCGAACCGGGGGATACGTGAACAAGATTCCGCGCGATCCGTGGAACCACGGCTACGTCTACCTCTCGCCCGGCACCCACGGCGATTTCGATCTCCTGTCCTACGGCGGCGACGGCGAGCGAAGTGGGGAAGGCAAGGACGCCGATCTGGAGAATTGGGATCTGAAATGACCTGTCAGGAACGGCGAGTGGCGCGCCGGTTGCCTGCGGGCCCGCGCGGCTTTACGCTCCTCGAAATCGTCATCGTGGTGTTTATTCTGGGATTGGTGGCGCTGGTGGTCGCCCCGCGACT
>JBDSOK010000174.1:0-7009 GCA_039914845.1 Nitrospiria bacterium
CTGTCCTCCGATGGATAACCACGACGTGAGCGGATAGTCTCCGCCGACCCCGAAGCGCGTCGTGTACCCCCACCCGAACGATTCATCCGAGCTGACTGAAGCGAAACTCAACTCCGGGTTGACCACATTGACGAGAGCGTCCATGGTCAAAAATGCCATCGACACGCCGACCAGACCGATGTTGACGTAGACGCCGCGGCCCCCGGGATTGCGAAAGAGGTGGTAGCGCCATTCCAGAAAGATCCGATCCAGGACCAGGTTGTAGCGGGCGCTGCGGGGGACATTGATGGGGTCGATGTTGGAACGCAAAAAGAGACTGATCGTATCACCGGCGAAGGTTTCGCCGCGCCAACTGGAAAACGAAAGCCCGAATGAATGCGGACCGCCCGTACTGTAGAAGGCATCCACCCCGTAGGTGGCGCCTCCTCCGATCTCCCCGACAGCCAGATTGCGCTGTTCGAAGGTAAAGTTCTCGTTACGCGGCAGCAGGAAATTGGGGTCCTGCATGATCGTCACGCCCGTATCCCGCAAGATGCGATTGAGTGTCCCCAAACGCGGCCGGTAATAGCCCGTGGTGAGGGAGACGGACCACGGGGAGGCCGCAGGAGCCACCGGCGGTTTCTTCGGCGGAGGCGGGGGCTGCAGACCGGTCACGACCGGCGGCGGCTCCGGGGCAGGCGGTGCCTGGTCGGGCGGCGGGACCGGATCCGGCAAGGGCGGGGCGGCGGGAGAGGCCTGTTCCGCTCCCGGTTCATCGGCGGGGGCCGGCGGTGAAGACGCCGGGGGGCTCTCCGGGGACGGAGCGGGCTCCGTCGGCGGACTGCCGGTCAGGTCGCCGGTCGGCGGCTCGGGGAACGGGTCTTGCGCGCCGACCGTTCCGCACAGCACAACAACCGCCAAACCCAATCCCAGGGCCAGCATCGTCCTGATGACGCGAGGACACATGATAACGAGGGAACCGAAGAACGCGATCGAGAAACCGTCAGCCTTCGACAACGAGCGGTTTGGGCATCCGTGATCCGATGATGAACCCCGGCCGGAGCCCCACGATCATCAAGGGCAGGAGGATCAACGCGCCAAGCGCGCTGGTGATCATGGCGATGGGCACGAGGATGCCTTCCATGTGCAGGTAGTATCCCGAAAAGGGCAGCGTGAGATATCCGGCCGAAATGGCCACCGCCACGTAACAAATCGCCTTGCCGGACGTCACGATCACCGAGCGAACCGCTTCATCGACGTGACTGCTGCCGTCGCGATAGGCTTCCCGCAGGCGGAACAGAAAGTAGATCGCATAGTCGGCGCCCATACCCACCGCCATCGCGGAAATGGCGGCGGTCCCGATGCCCAGCGTCACCCCGAAAAATCCCATCACCGCGAAATTGATCAGCACCGCAAGGCCGAGAGGCGCCAAGACCAGGCAGGCACCCAGCAACGACCGCAGCACCACGGCGGAGGCGACGAAGATGATGGCGGCGATCTGGAGGATATTCTGCATCTTCCCGTCCACCATCGTGCGGTTGAGGGCCACGGTGACCGGCGAACTCCCCGCGACGCCGATGGTGACGCCCAGCCGCTCGAATTCCCCGCGTTGCGCATCCACCACCCCGATCAGGCGCTCGGCCAGATCGGTCGAATCACTCTTTAAAAAGCTCCACACGACCGCGCGCCGGTAGCGATAATCGATCAAGCGGGCGAAATCGGCGGGATTGCCCGAGATCGAATACAGGAATAGGAAATTGGAGACCTCCGCCTCGGTCGTCGGAATCCGATCGAACTCGGGAAGATCGCCGTGAAACGTGCGATTCATTTTCCGCAGATAATCGACAAAGGACTCGGTTTTCCCCACGCCCGGCACCTCGGCCATGCGACGCTGCAACTCGGCGATGGCCGCGACGATCGCCGGATCCTTGAGGGCCTCCGGCCGCTTGCCTTCCACCAAGACATAGAACGTCGAGGTCCCGGCAAAATGCGTGTTGAGCGCCCGTTCATCGATCCGCAACGCGGTGGACTCGAAGAATTGGTTCTTCAGGCTGTTGTTGACTTTGACCTGCATGGCGCCCACCACCGCCAGCGCCGCCGTCAACACGACCGCCGCGGCGATCCATCCCCGGCGGGGACCGGTCACCGATCCGGCCAGGCTTCCCAAGAAACGATCCAGTCCCTCGCGGCGCGCCGCGGTCACGGCGGGCGCGGGGATCAGCGAGCGCAGCGCGGGAATGAACGTCAACTCGAGGATCAACGCGCTGACGATGCCGAAGGCGGTCAACATGCCGAACGCCTGGAAGGTTTTGAGGTGAAAGGTGATCAGCGACGCGAAGCTGGCGGCGGCGACCAGGCCCGCGGTGATCATCACCGGCGCCATTTTGGCGGTGGCCTCGACGACCGCGCGGCGGTTGTCCAGGCCCGCGGCCAACTCCTCATAATACCGTTTCAGAATCTGGATCGCGTGCCCGGCGGCGATCGCCATGATCAGAATGGGCGTCATGGTATTGAACGGATCCATGGCAATCCGAAAAATACCCATTAGGCCGAGCGCCCACACCACCGAGATCAGTGCGGTCAACAGGGGCAGCGCCATGCCTTGCACGCTGCGGAACGCCCAGTAGAGCACGACCATCATCACCACCAGCGCGAGGGGAAAAAGATACACGATCCGCCGCGAGTCGGCCTCCAGATACGACAAGGCGATGGGCAAGCCCCCGAGATGGATGTCCACTTCGTCGCCGCCATAACGCGCGGCGACGTCCAACAGGGCGCGGCGGATTTCGTCGTCGCCCATGCGAAAACCGTACGGCGTCTTGATGGCTCCCCGCCCGCCCGCAAACCACGACTCGCTGGCCCAGTCATTCGAATCTTTGGTCCAATCGGTTGCGGGCGTCGCGGCCTGCGTGGTCTGGTTCTCCTGCCAGGTCGGCACCCACTCCCGGAAATCGGTGATGATCGCGGCGGCCCGGCCGTCGGCGGAGACCAGGCTTTTCACATAGAGATCATTGGAGAACACACGGCGCTTCAGGTCGGCAATCCCCTCCGGGGTGGTCGGCACCTCGGGCATCAGGCGCTGCACGTCGATCGCGTCGCCCGTGGCGGTGACGTATTTGACCTTGCGATCGGCCAAACTGACGACGTTCTCTTCCTTGATGCCGGGAATCTTTTTGACCTCGTCGGTCAGGGTTTTGATGGTCGTCAGGACGGAGGGCGTGAAGATGTCGCCGTGCTTGGGAACGATCCCCATGACGACCACCCGGCTGCCGCCGAAGACTTCTTCGATCACGTTGTTGAGCTGCACGTAGGGATGGCGTTGCGGAAGGATGGTCTTGGGATCGATGACCATCCGGACCTGGAGCATCTGGACGCCGAAGACCGCCGTGACGACGGTGGTGACCAGCAATACCCCCCAGGGGTGCCGGACGACAAATTCAATCGCGCGTCTCATCGGCCGGGAGCCCGTCCAGGAGCGGCCATCTGCTGCGTTGTCGTTGCGCATCCGGTCCTCACGTACGACCCAGTACGCTGCGGTCCGGTGCTCGCTCCGCCTTGCATCTGACCACTCCTGAACAGGCTCCCATCGTTGGTCTCGGATACGTCCTAGAGAGTCAGACCGCGGGGAATGCTCCGGCATTCCCCGCGGAGCTCATCGCTCACAGGAAGAGCAAACAGGTCCATTGGAGTTGGTTCGCTGTGAGCGGTGCGCTATGTTTATCGTCTTACACCGGCTTTCAACGCCCGCTCGTTGAACTCGTCGTCTTTCAGGCCGACGTTGTTCTTGAGGTCGCTGATCTCGAAGAGGGTGCGGTGACCGGTCTGGACGTTTTTGACTTCCGCCTTCTTCCAAGCCCAGACATTCTCAGGATGCTGCCACTCGATCGCCTGCGTTTTCAGCAGATCCCCCTTGCGGTCGTAGTAGTCGATCTTCCCCGGAGTGAAGTCGGTCGTCGGCACCCAAGTGATCTTCTTGCCGTATAGGCTGTCCTGATCTTTGGGCACGCTCTGCACGACGTAACATTGAATCGGGCCGCAGGGCTCGGTACGCACCAACGTGTGGGCGTCCTCCTCCAATTCGCGTTGTCCCAAATCGGCGAACGTCAAGTCCGATCCCATGAAGGCATCATCCTGTTCACGGGTGGTCATGCGACGGACCTGCTTGAGACTCGGTAAATACAACCGTAAATCATCCGCTTGACCGGGCTTGCTGTAATCCCAAATCAGAAATCCCACGCCGCGTTGGTCGGGAGGGAAGTCGGTGGCGAACAAGGTTTTACTCTCGAATCCGTCCTTCCCCGCATAGGCTTTCCAGTAGCGCTTGGTGACGATCTTTTGCTCGTCACCTTTTTTATCGATCTTCCGGAGCGTCACCGTCGAGACTTGGTCTTTCGCCAAATAGAGCTCCCGGGTCTTTTTCATCACCTCGGTCCCGGTGAGGTCGGCCGCTCCCACCGTTCCCGGAGTCCACGGCGCGACGATCACCATTCCCCACGCCGCCACTGCGGCGATTAGACGATACCGCATGCTGTCCTCCACCCCATGTTGGTTGGCCCTTCCTCTGAGCTGTGAGCTATGCCGACTTGACCCCCGTCAAGACAATGAACGGGCTGGGGGCCGGCATCGGCACGCGCTTCACGCGTCGGAAACCGACCTCGGTCATCCACTCACCCATCTCCCGACCGGAATAGGCGGCACCGCCCGGCGTGTGCAGCAATTGGTTGACCCCGATCATCGCCGCCAGCGGGGGACCGCTCTTGTCGTCGTCGAGCAATTGTTCTTGCACGATTACCACCCCTCCCGGCGAGAGGGCATCGTGCGTCTTTCGGAGGATGTCCTTGATGACGGTCGGCGATTCCTGATTGAACATCGACGAAAGTAGCGCCACGTCGTGGTCGCGGCCGAACGTGTCGTTGAGATAATCTCCGGGCTTGGTCTCGACGCGCCCCTGCATCCCATAGCTGCCGATGATCTCGCGCGTCACGTTCAGGGTCTGCGGCCGATCGATCACCGTGGCGGACAGTCCCTTGTTCTGCTTGCAGAGCATGATCGAAAACGTGCCGGGTCCGCCGGCGATATCCACCAAGCGCTTCCGGCCTTTGAGCGGAATCTTTTTGGCGAGCAACTCAGCCTGGGCCACGCCGCGATAATGCATCCCATAGATGTAGATGCGAGTGGCCTCGTCTCCCTGGTCGTGAGGTTTGTCGACCGGGGGCTTCCCGCTCACCACCGCGTCGTACAACTTGCCCCACGTCGGGTACCAATCCTCGAACATCGAGACGATCCCGCCTTGATAACGGGGGCTCGTTTTCACCAGAAACGTCTCGGCCAGCCGGCTGTTCCGATACCGGCCCTTGATGCGCTCCAAGAATCCGAGCGAGGTCACGGCGATCAACAGAATGTCCAAGCCCCGCGGATCGGCGCCCGTGGCCCGCGCCAGCTCCTCAGCGGTCGCGGGGCCTTCCGCCAGACGATTGAACACGTCCAAGCGATTTGCGACATGCAGGACTTTGGAATGCCAATAGGCCGAACTGATCCGCGCCACCGTCATCGGATCCAGGGGGCGAGAAACCGTGCGTGTTCCCGGCCGTCGAGCGGGTGTCCGCGCGCGCGCCGTCTTCTTTTTCGCCGTCGCCATACGTCTCCCTCTGTGGATGTTCAACGTGCTGAATTCCCCCGTCGCTCCTTGGTCATATGGGGTCCGGAGCGAGGTGCAGTATACCCGAAATGGAATCGTTCTTCACATCATCACGTCAAACGCGGCGGTCACGCGATTCTCGATTTGATCGTTGCCGTCCACGCTCATCAATTTGGTTTCCACATGGCTGTACTCGCCGTGAAAGATCACGCTCAGGCGGTCGGTTTCCAAGAACCGATACCGGGCCGCGACCGTCGCGCCGTCCACGTCGCCTCGTTTTTTGGGGGCCTGCGCATCGCCCTGACCCAAACTGCGAATCATATCGTACCGAAAGACCAATAAGGTCGACCAATCCTTCAAGACATCGTATTGGGCCTCGAGAAAACCTCCCGCGAACGTGGCGTCTTTCGAGTTGATTCCCCCGAAGAACTTCCGGCCGTCGCTTCCATACAGGCCCACGGCCAGCAATCTGAGAGGAGGGATGCGCACGTCCCCGTCGAACCCCAGGCGATAGAACGCCGCCTTTCCCGTTCCCGAGCCTGGAATCGGGATGACGCCCCCGCCCGTCGTTTGGAATCGGGTGGGGCCACTCCCCCAATAGACGAATCCTCCGAACCGGTGGTCCCCGAGCGGGTAGGCGGCCCGGCCATAATAATCCAAGGCGGTATCCTGATCGGCCTGCACGTTGGTCCCGTTGATGATCGCCAGCGAATAGCGGAGTCCCGACGGGCGTCGCCCCATCACCTCCAGGCCGAGCTGCGGCCGGCTCCAGTTCAATATCGCGTCGGGATCATCGGTCGCCATGCCATCCGGGGTGAAATATCCGTAGATCGGGTAGTCCGACAAGGTCACGCGCCGCCGGCTGGAAACGGGCACGTCCATTTCGAATGCCCCCATCTTCAGGCTGAAGGCGGTGCCGCCGATCTGCCGATTGAAACGGAGCCAGGCCGATTCGAGGGTGCCCGCCTGTTCCGCGTCTTGGCTGAAGGTGTTCGTGAGCGTGGGACGATAGAACAGATAGAAAGCGAGCTGATCGGCCAGACGACCGCCGGACGCCACATCCAAGCGGTCGATCCCGAATCCGCGAGTCTTCAGCTTGGCCTCGCCCAGATCGGTATCCAGACTGTCGCGCGACCGAAGACGGTACCCAAGCGCGGTCCGCAGGCTGATCGGCCAATACGCAGGAGAACGATCCGGCGCGGTCTCTTGGGTCGCCCGTTCCCGCACGGCGTCCGGGAGGCGCGCCTCCACGTCCGCGATCCGATAGCCGTGATCGCGAAACGCCTCCCCGAAGTCGTTGAGGGCTGGCGCCACGATATGACATTGACCGCAATCCAGGTCGAGTTTCCCGGAAAACGCGGGAATCGCCCAGGCATCGGACACCAGGAGCGG
>JBDSOK010000240.1:0-20677 GCA_039914845.1 Nitrospiria bacterium
ATGACGTTGCCGGTAAGCACGGCAACCACATCGGCGCCCGGGTCCATCACGCCTTGTGCAGAAAGCTTGCGAATGCCCGCCAGTGTTGCCGCCGAAGCAGGCTCGCACCCAATGCCACATAAACCGATCTGCGCCTTAGCGTCGGCAATCTCTTGTTCGGTAACCTTCTCCACCGTGCCATTACTAGTGCGGACTTCATGCAGAGCCTTGGGCCATGACACCGGATCGCCGATGCGGATCGCTGTAGCCAGCGTCTCCGGTTTGGTGACAGCATGAAACTCGCCGGTGCCGCCGCTCTTCCAATATTCCTCGAACGGCGCGGAATGCTCCGCTTGGATCACCGCGAGCCTGGGCAGCTTGTCGATCAAACCCACCGCCTTGGCCTCGCGCAAACCCTTGCCGAAAGCCGACACGTTGCCCAGGTTCCCACCCGGCAGTACCACCCAATCCGGCACGCGCCAATCGCGTTGGTCGAGCATTTCGAACATGATGCTCTTCTGGCCTTCCACGCGGAACGGGTTCATCGAATTCAAGAGATAGATTCCGAGCCGTTCCGCCAGCACTCGAATCAACGCCAGGATCTCGTCGAAATTCGCCTCCACCTGCAGCGTCTTGGCGCCGTATTCCAGTGCTTGCGCCAGTTTGCTGAACGCGATCTTTCCGTTCGGCAAGAAGATCAGCGCTTCCATTCCGGACGCGGCGGCGTAGGCAGCCATTGACGCGGAAGTATTCCCGGTAGACACGCACGCCACCCGCTTCATGCCCAGGCGTTTGGCCTGCGAGGCTCCCGCCGTCATCCCGTTGTCTTTGAATGAGCCGGTCGGATTGAAGCCCTGATGTTTGAAAACCAATCGCTCCAGCCCGCCGTATTTTGCAGCGATAGGAGCGTTCAGCAGCGGAGTGTTACCTTCGCGCAGCGTCACCACATGCCGGTAGTCATCCAGGAACGGAAACAACTCACGATATCGCCACACCCCGCTTTGATCTAGCGGAGTGTTGTTGCGGCGGCGCTCGCTGAAGATGCGCTTTAATTCGCCCGGATCGAGCGCTTCACCGGAGTAACCTGCCTCTAGCAGACCCCCGCATTTCGGACAATTATATAGAACCTCGGTGATCGCATAACGCGTGCGGCATGACGAGTCGAAACAGACCAGTTCGGCCACCGCGGATTGCGTTGCTGACGCCATATAATTAACTTTAAACGATGCTAGCGGTCCATTTGGAAAACGGGCGGGTGGAGGTGTGTAAACAGCCCCTCCCGCGCGTACCCCAAGGCTTCGCCAGGATTCGCTTGCTGGCCGCGGGAATCTGTTCCACGGACCTGGAATTGCAACGGGGCTACTACGGCTTCTCAGGCACGCCGGGTCACGAATTTGTAGGCGAAGTGACCGCATGCGCAGACAATCGATGGATCGGCAAGAGGGTCTGTGGCGAGATTAATCTGGCCTGCGGCGAATGCCAGTGGTGCAAGCGTAAGCTGGGACGGCACTGCCCAACCCGCACCGTGCTCGGGATTGTCAAACATCCGGGAGCATTTCGCGAGTTCCTCACCTTGCCGATCCGAAATCTGCACAGCGTGCCGGACAAGCTGTCCACTGAGGACGCCGTATTCGTCGAACCAGTCGCGGCCGCCTGCGAGATTCTGGACCAGGTCAAGATTCCGAAAGGCGAACGCGTCGCCGTGTTAGGAGACGGCAAGCTGGGCTTACTGATCGCCCAAGTGCTGGCCGCCCATGGTGCAAAAGTGCACCTCTTCGGCCGCCATCCTGAAAAAATGCGGCTTGTGGAATGGGCCGGCGTCTCCACGGAAGTGGCTCCCCGGAAGATGCCCGTAAGCGCGTATCCCTTTACCGTCGATTCCACCGGATCAAGCGACGGCCTCAGCACCGCCATAGCGATGACCCAGCCGCGCGGGATCGTCATCATGAAGTCGACAGTACACGGGCTGGTGTCCATCAACACTGCGGTCCCCATCGTGAATGAGATTACGATGGTCGGTTCACGCTGCGGCCGCTTCGAGGTCGCGCTCCCTCTGCTGGCGTCGGGCAAAGTGAAAGTTGCGAGCCTGGTGTCGGATCAGTTCCCGCTGGATCGCGCCCCGCAAGCCTTCGCCCGCGCGGCCACCAAGGGCGTAATGAAGGTGCTGCTGCGACCGGCCCTCTAATTACTACCGATCCCTACCAGCGATACCCCCGCCAAAATCAGAGCCACCGCGATCAGTTTGTGGCGCGTAATGTGTTCCCCAAAAAACAAGCGCGACCACAGCAGCGTCCAGATCTGCCCCATCGCCACGATCGGATACAGCACGCTTAATTGCCCTTGATTCATGCCCTTTACGAAGAGCACCGACGATACCAGGTAGGCAAATACTCCTCCGATCAGCTGCCAGTTCGTCGCCAGGGACTTTATATCCAGCTTCAAGCGTCCCGCGCCTGCCTTCAGGCCAACCGCGCCGAAGCTGCCGATCACGCCGCCGACCATCACCCACAACATGGAGGAAAAAGGGGTCATGCCGTTTGGCTCCCGCGGCCCAGCACCGCCACGCCCGATACGATTACCGCCACGCCCAAAATTTGCAGCGCGCTGATCGGTTCGTGATAGAACACCACCGCCACGATGCTTACCCACACGTAGCTCAGGGCCATGATCGGGTAAAGCACCGAAAGCTCGCCGTGCCGCAGAGCGAATACCATGATTACAGTGAACAGGCCGTACAAGGCGTACCCGCAGAAAAGAGGCAGAATCGTGAACATACCCATAGCCGTCTGCATCAGCGTGGGCGAAGCGCCCAGCGCGTCTGCACCGCGCTTGATCAACATCTGCCCCATCACCTGAATAAAGGTGGCGGCGGAGACGGCAATCAGTGCCCTGCGGCGTTGCTGTGGGGTGGCTGGGGCTGCGGGGGTGGATGCTGGGGTGGCGCTCAAGGTCTTAGGATAGCTCAGGCTATATGCGTCAATCGGACGGCGCGGCGAAAAAGTTCAATCCGCGCAGGCTCCGTCATCAGCACCGTCACCACATCGCAACGAAGTTGCGCCGCCGCTGTGCCAGTCTTGCGCGCATACTCCCGAGCCACTCTGCTCAATGCCAGCTGCTTCTCTGGCGAAATGGCCCGCTCCGGCGGTCCATGCTCGGCGGTGCTGCGAGTCTTCACCTCTACGATCACCACTTCGTCACCCTCGTAGGCGATCAGGTCGGCTTCCGCATCTCCCGCCGCCAAGCGGTAATTCCGAGCCACGATCACGAAGCCCAAGCGGCGTAAGTATCGATGCGCCAAATCCTCCCCGCGGCGCCCCAGCGCCTGATCGGCCGTCCACGCCTTACGCCGAGCCCGGTGGCGCAAGCTGTCGAGCAGTTGCCCGAGAAAGTTTACCGGCTGCAGGTTTCACCACCTTCAGCCGCCATTCGATCACCTTGCCGCGCACAATGAAACACAGGTAATGCTCCCAGAACCGGCGGAAACGCTTGGACCCGTTCACCAGAAACTCGAAGCCCAGCCAGCGCCATAAAGCTAGTAGCTTTACGCGTACGGAAGTCTCTTCAAATCGGGCCGCGGAATAATAGCCGTACCCAGCGTTATCCCCTTCGCTGAAGTAGCGCATCGAAAAGCTGGTCAGGTGGCTCTTATGCGTGGGATCGCAAAAACTCGAAAAGTCCGTATAGTGCGGAGTGGCCAGGAAAACTTCACCCCCCGGCCTTACCACGCGGTGAAACTCTTCCATCGCGCCGATCACGTCGGAGACATGTTCAATTACATGCACCGCCTGTAACCCGTCAAAGGAATTGTCGCGAAAGGGATACGGGAAACGGTCTAAGTCGACCAGAACATCCGCCCTGGATGCCGGATTGCGGTCGATACCAAGGGAGCCCGGGAGCTTGTTGATCCCGCATCCAACGTCGAGAATTCGCGAAGTGGCCATGAAAGGGACGATTGTACCGTGTAATGGTCCTCTGCTCCCACGCATCTCTGGAGCAGGAGGCCAAGCACATGGCTCTATTAGTATTGAATGCCCAGCAGACGACCTTGGATACCGCCCGCCTGGATGAGATACTCGGCACACTCGACCTTTACCGCAAAGAAGACGTCGCCCTGATAAGGGAACACTTACAAGCAGCGCGGACTTACCTGCTGGGCGCGATGCCAAATGAATACATCGCCAACCTCCGGGACGCTCGTTCGGCGGCGGGCAGCTTGTCGGACAAAGGCGTGGGGAAATCGTTAGTCAACGTCCTGGACTATCTTCTCGAAGAAATGGAGGACTTGGAGTCTTTCCACGCGGGCCAGCATCAGGTTCAACCCAAACCACATGGATCGATCCCCACGGTCTCTCATAGCTATTTATGGGGGTTCTTCAGCACGGCGGATATTTCGTTCGGCGTCTTTTATCCCAAAGGCCACATCATGGCTGTATTTCCGTCGTTCCAGGCAGCAAAAGAGGCCGAAACCGTCATGCTGAATGAGGGCTTCGGCGGACAGGAGGTTATGGCCATCCACAGCGATGACATGCTGCAGTTCCTGGACGAGCTGCGCCTCCACGCCGGCCTGTGGGGCGTGCTTATGTCGGAGCTTTCGCGCATGTTCGGCACGGAGGAAATATTCGTGCTTCACGACATCCGTAAAGCCGACCAGGGTGCCGGCTTTCTGGCAGTGTTCTGCCCTCTGGACTCGGACGGCGAACATATTCCAGAGCTCTTAGCGCCCTTCGGCCCACTGAGCATGCAGCGCTACATGGCATCGGGTATACGCAGTTTAACGGCGAGTCCACAGTCGACTGATTAATCTGATAGTAATGGACTAAACTAATTGCATATTACCGCACTAACGTGATACGATCTTTCCAAGAGGCGGTTTCTTTATGGATTTCAATCGTTTCACCGAAAAACTACAAGAAGGGCTGCGGGCAGCCCAAGCTATAGCTGGCAAGCGCGGCCACCAGCAGCTTGAGGTCGAGCATCTTCTGACCGCTTTGCTCGAACAAGAGGGCGGCTTGGCGCAGTCTATCTTGTTGAAAGCGAATGTTAAGCTGGAGGCAGTTCACCAACGCTTGCTGCAAGAGCTGGACAGACTCCCCAAGGTTTCCGGAGCTTCCGCTCCGATGGACCAGATCTACGTCACCGCGCGCCTGAACAAGCTAATCGCCTCCGCCGAATCGGAAGCCAAACGTCTCAAGGATGACTACATCTCGGTCGAGCACATCCTGCTGGCCGCCTCGGACGACAAAGTCTTTAAGGATCTAGGGCTTACCAAGGAACGCCTAATGCGGACCCTGCAGGAAGTGAGGGGTAGCCAGCGCGTCACCACCCAGAATCCCGAAGCCACCTACGAGGCTCTGGAAAAATACGGCCGTGACCTGACTCAGTTGGCCGCCCAAGGCAAGCTGGATCCAGTCATTGGACGCGACGAAGAGATTCGGCGTGTAATACAAGTGTTATCGCGCCGCACCAAGAACAACCCTGTCCTGATTGGCGAGCCGGGCGTTGGCAAGACCGCCATCGTGGAGGGTTTAGCGCAGCGCATCATGCGCGGCGATGTTCCGGAGGGTTTGAAGGAAAAGAAGGTTGTCTCGCTCGACATGGGCGCGCTGATCGCGGGGGCGAAGTTCCGTGGCGAATTCGAGGATCGGCTCAAGGCCGTGCTCAAGGAAGTCATTGCCGCAGAGGGTGACATCATTGTCTTCATCGATGAGTTGCACACCTTGGTCGGTGCCGGAGCGGCGGAAGGGGCGATGGACGCCTCCAATATGCTCAAGCCCGCTCTGGCCCGCGGGGAATTGCGGTGTATCGGGGCGACCACGCTTGATGAATACCGCAAGCACATCGAGAAGGACGCGGCGCTTGAGCGCCGTTTCCAGCCGGTGCTCGTCGCGGAGCCCACGGTCGAGACGGCCATCTCCATTCTCCGTGGACTGAAAGGGCGATATGAACTGCATCACGGCGTGCGCATCCGCGACGCCGCGCTGGTGTCGGCCGCGGTGCTTTCGCAACGCTATATCACCGATCGATTTTTGCCGGACAAAGCCATCGATCTGATCGATGAAGCGGCCTCGCGGCTGCGCATCGAGATCGATAGTCTGCCGACCGAGCTGGATGAGGTGGAGCGAAAGATGCGCCAGCTCGAAATCGAACGCGAAGCGGTGAAGAAAGAACGCGATGAGGTCTCGCGCGAGCGTCTAGAGCGCATTGAGCGCGAACTCTCCACGTTGAGCGAAGAGAAGAACCGGCTTGCCGCGCAGTGGCAGAACGAAAAGGCCTCGATCGGTTCGCTGCGCACGCTCCAAGCCGAGATCGAACAGGCCGCCGCGGAGGCCGAGCGCGCCGAGCGTGCGGGCGATCTCGCGCGAGCGGCCGAACTGCGATATGGGCGCCTGATCGAGTTGCATAAGCGGCTCGACGCCGAGCAGCAACGCCTGCGGGATGTACACTCGACGACCCGTTTGCTGAAGGAGGAAGTGGACGAAGAGGATATCGCCGAGATCGTCGCCAAGTGGACCGGGATTCCGGTGTCCCGTCTGCTCGAAGGGGAGATTCAGAAGCTGGTTCACATGGAGGAGCGACTGCGCGAGCGAGTGGTGGGACAAGACGAGGCGGTCATCGCCGTCTCCAACGCGATTCGCCGAGCCCGATCCGGTATCGCCGATCCCAATCGTCCGATGGGTTCCTTCATTTTTTTGGGACCGACCGGGGTGGGCAAGACCGAGCTCGCCAAGGCGCTGGCTCAGTTTCTCTTCGATCAGGAGCAAGCCCTGATCCGTCTCGATATGTCCGAGTACATGGAGAAGCACGCGGTGTCCCGTCTCGTCGGCGCGCCACCGGGATACGTGGGGTATGACGAGGGCGGGCAGTTGACCGAAGCGGTCCGTCGGCGCCCCTATGCCGTCGTGCTCTTCGATGAAATCGAGAAGGCGCACCCCGACGTGTTCAATATCTTGCTCCAACTCTTAGACGACGGTCGGCTGACCGACGGTCAGGGACGGACGGTGGACTTCAAGAACACCGTCGTAATCATGACCTCCAATGCGGGCAGCCAGTACCTTCATGATCCGGCCCACGACGAGACGGAGATGCGGGAACAGGTCTTGGCCGCGCTGAGGACGCAGTTCCGCCCGGAATTTCTTAATCGGGTGGACGACATCATCATTTTTCATGCGTTGAAGGCCGACCAACTGCACCGCATTGTAGATATCCAATTTGCCGGGATCGCGACACGGCTCGCACAGCGTCATGTGCGTATTGAGTTGACCGAGGCCGCCAAGGCCTCCCTGGCGGCGGAGGGCTATGATCCGGTGTATGGCGCGCGCCCGCTCAAGCGCGTCATCCAGCGCGATGTGCTGAATCCGCTCTCGCTCAAGCTCCTACAGGGCGAGTTCCGTGACGGAGACGTGATCCGGGTTGATGCTCGCGAGGGGGGATTGACCTTTGAGAAATCGGTGATCGTGAATTCTACCGCGTAATCAGGAGAGGGGGAGAATGCGCCGGGCACCCATGAATCGCGCCCGCCAGATCTCGGTACCCAAACTCTCGGTCTGAACCAGCCCATGGCTTCCCGGGGCGTGGATGAATCGGCCGTCACCCACATACAGGCCGACATGCAGGAACCGGGTTCCGGGCACCGTAAAATAGATCAAATCACCCTGCTGCAACTCCACCGGGGCGATCGGATCGCCGATTTGCACTTGATCGTGGGCTCGGCGGGGAAGCGAAATCTGCGCGGCTTCCCGATATACGGAGAACACGAAGGCCGTGCAATCGAATTTCTTGGGCAGGTGCGTCGGGCGCGCCGCCTCGTGTTCATATGATTGGGCGACTTGGACCAGCCGGGCGCGAACCGAGGAAGGAGGTTTCGACGGCGCGGCGATGAGCGCGTCATAATCCAACGTTTGGGGCGCCGCCTGGTCGTCCACGCGAAGAGAAGTCGTGCTGCACGCGGCCGAGAACACCATGAAGGCGATAGCCGCAGCGGTCATGAACCGGAGGTCGATGGTGGTCATGCTCAGAACTGTATCAGAAGATGCTCGACGCGCAATCGAAATCCCGCGCATCATCTGGTCGTGAGATGGTTCACGCTTGACACGCCCCCTGACAGACGCCTATGATGCGAATCGGTAGTTCAGATATTTGCGCTCGGATTATGGAGCGGGAGTGCATCTCACCGGATACAGGCGGACACGAAAGGAGTGCGGCATGGTCGACATGTTTGGAATGCCCCAGAATGGCAGTCGTGGCCGGGTCTTGGTGGTGGATGACGAAGCCGATGTGCGCAAAGCGGTCAATCTGGCGCTGACGAAGGCCGGCTATGAGGTGATTGAAGCGCAGGATGGGCAGCAAGCCGTCGACGTGCTCAACTCGGACGACAACCCGTTGGCGGTCGGGGTCATCATCTGCGACATCCGGATGCCCAAGGTGAACGGCGTGGAGGCGATCGCCTATTTCCGAGCCCAATATCCTTCGCGGCCCATCATCGCGTTGACCGGGTTTCCGGATGTGCAACTGGCTACCGCGCTGCTCAAGCAAGGGGTGGCGGATTATCTCGTCAAACCGGTGGAGCGAGAGAAGCTCGCCGCCGCCGTGGAGTCGGCCATGATGCAGCGCGGGAGAGTCTAGCAGGGTGCTGAAAAAGTCCGCACCCTGCTCTCCCAGGGGCTCGCGCCCCTAGGACGGCCCCGAAAACCGGGACCTGTGACCCCTCGAAGGGGGCCAACCCCCTTCGAGCAACCCCCACGCAGGCTTTTTCAGCAGCCTGCTAGCCGCCTATCGGGTGGCCGCCGCGATTCGCGGCTTGGCACTCCCCACCTCCGGAGGACTATGAGCCCCGGTGAGCCGATCAAAATTGCGATTCTTGGCGCAGGACAGGGCGGCGCCGCGCTGCTGGAGTTATTTGCCCGCAGTCCGGGGGTGACGGTCAGCGGCGTAGCGGACAAAGACCCTCAGGCGCCCGGCCTTCAGCGCGCCCGCGAACTCAACATTCCCGTTTCGTCCTCCGTCCATGACCTTGTGTCGCGTCACGGCACCGATTTGATCGTCGATGTGACCGGCGATCCCGAGATCGCGCGACTGATCGCCTCCTCGCGCGATCTCGGCGGTATCGAGGTATTGGGAGGCACGAGCGCCAAACTCTTGTGGAACCTGGTGCAGCACGAGGCCCAGATCCAGGCTCAATTATTTCAAGCCGGGAAATTGGCCACGATCGGGACGTTTACCTCCGGCATCGCCCACGACATCAACAACCTCCTGTATCTCCTGATGAGCCTGGCCGAAGAACTGATCGATCAGCCGGAACCGGCGGTGGTTCGAGCGCACGGCCTGGAGATGCTCCAGACCATCCGGCGGATCGCGACCATCGTTCAGGAACTGACCCGCTATGCGAGGATGCCGCTGGGCGGGGATTTGGTGAATGTCGAATTGAACGGCGTGCTGGACGAGGCCATCAAAATGGCCCGGTATGCCGCGGGCGTCAACCAAATTGTCGTCGTGCAGGATTATGCGCCGTCGTCGACCATTCGGGCCACGAGCGAAGAGATGCTCCAGATCTGCGTCAACCTGATCACCAACTCCGTGCAGGCGATGGAGGGCCGCGGCACGCTCCGCGTGTCGACCCGCCGCGACGAGGATCGCGTGGCCCTGACGATTGCCGATACCGGGCCCGGGATTCCCCAAGACGTGATGGGCAAAATTTTCGATCCGTTCTTCACCACCAAGGCGCCGGGCAAGGGCACGGGATTGGGACTCCACATCGCCCGAACGATCGCCACGAAGTTCGGCGGCGTCATTGCGGTTCAGAGTTGCGAAGGCCAAGGCACCACGTTTCAGGTGCAGTTCCCGCACGCGACGGCCATTCAAGCGGGACATTGACGATGCGACCTGAGAGACATCGAGCCCGATGGGGACTCAAGGGGCGGCTCGTGATGTTGACGCTCCTGGTCGGAACCGTGCCGCTCCTATTCGGGATCGGTTTGGCCTATCTCCAGGGCACACGGGAACTCCAAATCGTCATCGGCTCGAGCTTCGCCGGGCTGGCCGCGGAAAGCTCGCGCAAGCTGGACCTGGTCTTCAGCGACCAACTCGCGCAAGCGCGGCGTCTTGCGGGTGGCCGGATGATCGTCGAGGCGTTGCAGGACTCCCCGGCGGATCTCGTCACCGCGCCGACGATCGGACCGCTCGCCGATCATCTCCGTCACGCGCTGGAAGCCGATCCTTCGCCGGCCGCCACCCGGGCCCTGTTCGTGACCGACGCCCGCGGACGGCCGACGGCCAGCATCACTCCCGACGTCTCCCTCGACTATGCGGAGGACGCCGCGTGGAAACAGGCGGCCGCCTCGGCGGCGCCGTATGTCGGCAACGTGCGGTTCGACGAACGTCTGGGGGCCTATGTGTTTGACCTCGCGGTCCCGATCCTTGATGCGCGGCGGCGCACGCTCGGCGTGCTCCATCGAGTCTTCGATGCGAAACACTATCTGGATCCCCTGCTCTCCACGAGTCGGTTCGGAAAAACCGGCCACGTCATGCTTATCGACAGCGATGGGACGGTCATCAGCTGCCCGATTCTGCCGACCGGCACTCGCTTGACGGACCCCGCCCTCATCCGCCTGGTGACGGCAAATCAGGGCGGATGGGCACGGACGTCAAGTGACGGCCACGGCAGCCGGACCACGTCCCTGGTCGGGTTTTCGCCGCTTGAACAGACCGGCCGCCTGACCCGCGCCTCCACCGGAAAGGGGTGGCACACCTTCGCCTGGCAGTCATCGGAGGAGTTATTCGCTCCGACCCGGCATTTATTGACCTGGGTCTCGCTGGTTGGGGTCGTGGCCATCGGATTGTTGGGCGCCTTGGGGTATGTGGCGGCGGTCCGCATCGTGACCCCCATCCGTCGACTTCAGGAGGGCGCGGCGCTCATCGGTCGCAATGAACTCAAGGAGCCGATCTCGGTTCACACCGGGGACGAAATCGAGCAACTCGCGGACGAAATCAATCGGATGAACGACAGGCTCCAGCACGCGTTTTCCGGGTTAAGCCAGGAAGTGGAAGAGAAGACCCAGGAGGTCCGCTCCCTGCAGGAGTACAATCAGAAAATTTTGGACAGCGTGCCCAATCCCATCCTCATCGTGGATGACGAACGGGTCCAATATGCCAACCATGCGGCCAAACAGGTGTTCAATGTCAACGGGCGAACGGCGCCCGGAACCCCGCTCTTCGAGGTGATTCCCCTGGATGAGACCTCGCGCGAACAATTACGGAGCCGGCTCTCCGAATATCGTCACGATCAGCCGCTTCCCGCCGATGCCAGGCCACGCGCTCCGCAAGGGACCGACCCATCATCTCGGCCGTATGACCCGCTGTCGCCGCGTCGTGTGTCCGACGCGCGAGAGGGCCGGAACGAGATGGTGGTGATCGATCGTGGGGTGTATCGGTATGAGTTGTTCCCCATCGGCCCTCCGTCGACCGGCAGTCGGTGGATCGGCCTGGTCTTGCGCGACACCACCGGAGAAAGCCGATTGCAGGACGAGTTGATCCAGGCCGAGAAATTGGCCGGCCTGGGCGTCCTGACCTCCGGGCTCGGCCACGAGCTGAACAATCCGCTGTTCGGCATCCTCAGTTCGAGCGAAGCGATTCGCGACGAAAAAGACGCCGACAAAATGAGGGACCACGCCAAAAAGATCGTGACCCATGCGAAGCGCATGGCCGGAATCATCAAGGACTTCTCCGGCACGGCGCAGCCCGATGCGGCCGACCTTCGAATCGAACTCAACGTGAACGACCAACTGGACCAAGCGCTCAGCGTGGTGGGGCTCATGAATGTGGTCGCCGGTCTCAAGGTGCAGCGGCATTACCAGCCGTTGCCCAAGATGCGGGCTCTCCCGGAAGAAATCGGGCAGGTCTTCATTCACGTCATCACCAATGCCATTCAAGCGATGAAGGGCAAAGGGACGATTGACTTGACCACCGAAGTCTCGCGCGGTTTGATCACGGTCAAGATCCGCGACGGCGGACCGGGCATCCCCAAAGCCTATCTGCCCAAAATCTTCGATCCGTTTTTCACCACCAAAGCGCCGGGGCAAGGGACCGGATTGGGGTTGACGATCTCGCGCCGAATCGTGCTCAAGTACGGCGGCCAGATCCACGTTCAAACAAAGGAAGGGGAGGGGACGACCTTCATCATGACCTTCCCCGGTGTGACCCCGCCGGAGTAGGATTCTCCGCGACTTAGGGCGTCAGATCCAGAGCCGCGAAGACTTCGGCGGCGGGGGAGGCGATGACCAGGTCGGCGAGGGGCGTGTTAGGGGTGGGCTCGGGGTTGATTTCTACCACCGGGACGCCGGCGGTTTTCGCGATTCGCGGCAGAGCGGCGGCGGGGTGGACCAGGCCCGAGGTGCCGATGACCAGGAAGAGGTCGGCGCTGCGGGTCATTTCGACGCTGCGCTGATGATCGTAGGGGTCCACCGCTTCCCCGAACCAGACGATGTGCGGCCGGACGGTCCGCGCGCAGCGGGGGCAGCAGGGGGGCAGCGTGGCGAGGGGGACATCGGTGTTGCCCGAGATCAGGGCGCAGCCGGTGCAGCGAACCTTCCAGATATTGCCGTGGAGTTCGATCAATTCCCGGCTGCCCGCCTGGGCGTGCAGGCCGTCCACGTTCTGGGTAATGACGGTGACCGGGCGCCGTCTCTCCAGCGCGGCCAGGGCCAGATGTGCCGCATTCGGTCGGGCGTTGGCCACCAGGCCGCGCCGCCAGTCGTACCATCGCCAGACCAACTCCGGGTCCTTCGCAAACGCCTCCGGCGTCGCCAGATCCTCGGCCCGATAGTTATGCCACAGTCCGCCCGCTCCCCGGAACGTGGGAATCCCGCTCTCGGCGGAGACGCCCGCACCCGTCAAGACCGTGAGGCGGTCGGCGCCGGCCAGCAACGCCTGCAAGCGAGTCAAGTCCGGGGAGGTCATGTCGTGCCGCATTATAGGTCGCGCCGGCAACAAAATCGAGCCAGGCAGTTCTCCCTAAGAGGTGGAATATAATTTTCTACTCCCCGGTTAAACACTTGGGATCGCCGAAACGTATCGGCAAGGCCGACGCCCAGGAGGACCACACGATGTCCGAGACTCAACGTCTCAACGGGGGAACCACCACTGCCATGCAGGTCGTCGTCCCGACCACGGTCTATGAGGAACTGATGCAGGCGTTTTCCCAGGACGAGATCAACGACGCCGTGGTCGAATCGCTGAAAGACAGCCTCCGCAAGCGGCGTTTCCACCGCGACCTGGCGCGGGGGGAGCAGCGCAAAGCGCCCTAACGCCGCTCAATCACCAGGCGGCGCCGCTCCGTGAGCGCCATCGTTCTATTTTTTGCTTGACCTGCCTCGCGCGACCGGGTGGCACGTCCGTTGCTCAAAATTCATCGTTCTTCCAGCCACTTAGACCGTTTCCGCGTTGACAAGTTTTTCCGCCTCATGCTAAGGTGACCCGTTCGCGGCCCATCGAAAGGCTTGCTTGCGGTGTATCGCCCTTCATTTGAAGAATTCTGCGCCCACGCTCGACACGGCAATCTGATCCCGGTGTACACCGAGATTCTCGCCGATCTGGAGACGCCCGTTTCCGCCTTTCTGAAAATCGACGACGGCCGCTATGCCTACCTGCTCGAGAGTGTCGAGGGCGGGGAGAAGTGGGCGCGCTACTCGTTTTTGGGCAGCCGGCCGACGACCGTCATCGAGGCTCGCGGGCGGCGGGTGGAGATTCGGCGCGAGAGCGGGAGCGAGGTGGTCGAGGCATCCGATCCATTGCGGGTGGTCGAAAAGATCATGGCCGATTACACCCCGGTGCCGGTACCCGGCCTGCCCCGCTTTTTCGGCGGCGCGGTCGGCTATTGGGGCTACGATCTGGCGCCCGCGTCGTTCGAATCGCTGCCGATGCGGGACAAGCCGTCTTTAGGGTTCCCGGATCTTTGTTTGATGATCACCGATACGCTCCTGATCTTCGACAACGTCGCGCAGAAGATCAAGATCGTCTCCAACGCCCATGTCACGGGCCGGCCGCTGCGCGAGGTCTACGACGAGTCCGTTGCCAAAATCGAGGCCCTCATCGCGGCGCTCAGGCGGCCCCTGTCGTATGCGGCCCCTCGGCCGTCGGCCGCCCCATCGCCGACACCGGTGTCCACGCTCACGCACGACGAGTTCGTGCGCATGGTGGAGCGGGGCAAGGCCTACATCGCGGCCGGCGACGTGTTTCAGGTGGTGCTCTCGCAGCGATTCGACACGGTGGTCACCGCCTCGGCGGTCGATCTCTACCGCGCGCTGCGGGTCGTCAATCCGTCACCCTACATGTACCTGCTGCGCCTCGGATCGCAGGCGGTGGTCGGCTCGTCCCCCGAGGTGCTGGTCCGCTGCGAGGACGGCGTGGTAGGAGTGCGCCCGATCGCGGGCACCCGCAAGCGGGGCGCCGGGGAGGACGACGACGCGCGGCTCGCGCGAGAGTTGGCCGCCGATGAGAAGGAGCGCGCCGAGCATCTGATGCTGGTGGACCTGGGGCGCAATGACGTGGGGCGGGTGGCGAAGATCGGCAGCGTGCGTGTCGAGGACTTCATGGTCATCGAGCGGTATTCGCACGTGATGCACCTGGTGTCCCATGTTCGCGGCGAATTGGCCGAGGGGAAGACGCCGTACGACGTCCTCCGGGCGTGTTTTCCCGCCGGCACCCTCTCCGGCGCGCCGAAGATCCGGGCGATGGCGATCATCGACGAGTTGGAGCCGACCCGGCGCGGGTTGTACGGCGGGGCGGTTGGTTACGTGAGTTTTACCGGCAACGTCGATACCTGCATTACGATCCGCACCGTCGTCCTCGACGGGGGCCGGGCGTACATCCAGGCCGGCGCGGGAATCGTGGCCGATTCAGACCCCACGGCGGAGTATGAGGAGACGGTCAACAAAGCCAAGGGCATGCTGGCCGCGATCGAGATGGCGGAACGGGGGTTGGAGTGAGGACAATGCCGTTGTTCGTTGGTCGGTATTCGTTGTTCGGACCAAGAACCAGCAACCGACAACCGACAACGCCCTGTGCCTTCTGATGATTCTCATCATCGACAATTACGACTCGTTCACGTATAACCTGGTCCAGTACCTGGGCGAGCTCGGCGCGGAGATCGAAGTCCACCGCAACGATTGCATCTCGCTCGATGAGATCGCGGCCCGGCGGCCGTCCCACCTGGTCATCTCGCCCGGACCCTGCACGCCGAACGAAGCGGGAATTTCGGTGGATGTCGTGAAACGATTTGCCGGCCGGATTCCCATCCTCGGCGTCTGTTTGGGGCATCAATCGATCGGCGCCGCGTTCGGAGGCGAGGTGGTGCGGGCGCCGCGGCTGATGCACGGGAAGACCTCCATGATTCGACACGACGGGAAGACGGTCTATCTCGGATTGGCCAATCCGTTCGAGGCCACCCGGTATCACTCGCTGATCGTCCGGCGCGAAACGCTGCCCGCCGATCTGGAGATCACCGCCGAAACCGACCAGGGCGAGATCATGGGCCTGCGCCACCGCAGCCTGGCGGTCGAAGGCGTGCAGTTTCATCCCGAATCGATCCTCACCACGGTGGGCAAGGACCTCTTGAAGAACTTTCTCTCGCTCCGCGCATGATCAAGGAGGCCATCGCCAAGCTGGCGGACCGCGCCGACCTCTCCGAGGCCGAAGCCGAGGGGGTGATGCGCGAGATCATGGAAGGCGCGGCCACCGCCGCCCAGATCGCCGCGTATCTGACCGCGCTGCGGATGAAGGGCGAAACGGTGGACGAGGTGACGGGCTCGGTCCGGGTGATGCGCGAAAAGGCCGCGCGGATCCGGGTGGACGATCCGCTGACCGTGGATACCTGTGGAACCGGGGGCGACCGCAAGGGCACGTTCAACATCTCGACCACGACCGCGTTCGTCGTCGCCGGCGCCGGGGCCACCGTCGCCAAGCACGGCAACCGGGCCGCCTCGTCCCTGAGCGGGAGTGCCGACGTCTTGCGCGCCTTGGGCGTCGAGATCGACCTGCCGCCCGCCGCGGTGGAGGAGTGCATCAACCGCATCGGCATCGGCTTCTTGTTCGCCCCGCGCTTCCACGGCGCGATGAAGCACGCGGTCACGCCGCGCCAGGAGATCGGCATCCGCACGCTCTTCAATATTCTGGGCCCGCTCACCAATCCCGCCGGGGCCTCGATTCAAGTCCTCGGCGTGTACGCCGATCCCCTCGCCGATTTGATGGCCCAGGTCCTCGTTCGCCTCGGATCGCGGCACTGTTTCGTGGTGCACGGCGAGGACGGCCTGGATGAAATTTCGATCGCCGGGAGGACGCGGTTTTGCGAGGGCAAGGAGGGGCGGATCAGTTGCTATCATCTCCACCCGCACGACGTGGGCCTGGAGACCGCGGGCCTTGAGGCGATTGCGGGCGGTGGGCCCGAGGAGAACGCGGCAATTTTGGTCAATGTTCTTTCGGGGGCGCGCGGACCCAGGCGCGACATCGTGCTCCTCAACGCCGCCCCCGCGCTGGTCGCGTGCGGTCGGGCGAAGGACTTTGCCGACGGCATCGCCCAGGCCGCGGCCGCCATCGACAGCGGAGCGGCGCGCGAAAAGTTGGAACGGCTGAAGGCGCAGACCACCCGGGCGGGAGCACGGGCGTAGACGATGTCGTTTCTGACCGAAATCCTGCGCCACAAGCGCCTCGACGTCTCCTCCCGGAACAGCCCCAGGCGCCAAGCCCATCTCAAACGACGATTGGTCGATCTCGATCCCACCAGGGGATTCGCCGCGGCGCTGCGGCGTCCGGCAGGCGCGGCGCTCCGGCTGATCGCGGAAATCAAGAAGGCCTCGCCGTCCAAGGGCCTCATTCGCGAAGACTTCGATCCGGTGCGCATCGCCGCCTCGTATGCGTCGGCGGGAGCGCAGGCCGTGTCGGTGCTCACCGACCGCGAATTCTTCCAGGGCGACCTGGCTTATCTGGCCGCAGTGCGCGCGGCGGTCACGCTGCCGATTTTGGAGAAGGATTTTGTCATCGACGAGTTTCAGATCTACGAGGCGCGGGTGTTGGGCGCCGACGCGGTGCTGCTGATCGCCGCGGCGTTGGAGGGTCGCCAGATCGAGGAATACCTCGCGCTGGCCGCCGAGCTGGGCCTGTCGGCGCTGGTCGAAGTGCACGACGAGCGCGAGCTGGAGCGCGTGGCGGAGCGGGCGATGCTGATCGGAATCAACAATCGGGATCTGGCCACGTTCGTCACCGACCTGACCGTGACCGAGCGGGTGATGCGCGAGATGCCGGCCGGGCGGATCGTGGTGAGCGAGAGCGGAATTGTCTGCCGCGACGATGTGCGCCGGCTGGCGGACTTGGGGGTGGATGCGGTGCTGATCGGCGAGACGTTCATGCGCGCGGCGGTGATCGAGGACGCGGTGCGGGACCTCATGACGCCCGAGGCCGAACCGACCGGCAGTCGCGCGGGCCGTCGTAAAGAGCCGGGCGCGGTGGCGCGATGATCCGGGTCAAGATCTGCGGTCTCACCACGCTCGAAGACGCGCTCGCGGCAGCCGAGGCCGGCGCCGACGCCTTGGGATTCGTCCTCTATAAGGAGAGTCCCCGCTGCATCTCGGTCGCCGAGGCGCAAGGGATCGTCCGCCGTCTCCCGCCGTTCGTGACCACGGTGGGTCTCTTCGTCAATCAGCCCACGCAGTGGGTGCGCATCATGGCGGAACGATGCGGGGTGGACATTCTGCAGTTCCAGGGCGACGAGTCGGCCGCCTATTGCGAGGCATTCGGGCAGCGGGCCATCAAAGCGATCCGGGTGAAGGATCGTGAGAGCCTGGCGGACATGTCCGAGTATGCCGTCCGCGCCTTCGTTCTCGACGCCTATCGGGAGGGCGAATACGGCGGGACGGGTCAGACCTTCGATTGGGAGTTGGCGGTGGCGGCGAAGTCGCACGGCCGCATCATTCTGGCCGGGGGGCTGACGCCCGAGAACGTGGCCGGGGCGGTCGCGCGGGTGCGTCCCTTCGGCGTGGACGTCTCCACCGGGGTGGAGGGATCGGTCAAGGGCACGAAGGACCATGGGAAAATCAGAGCGTTCATCCAAGCCGCCAAAGGCGCGTAAGACGAGTCCCGGCACGTGGCCGGACGCCGCGGGCCGCTTCGGACCCTACGGCGGGCGCTACGTGCCCGAGACGTTGATGCCCGCGCTGGAGGAACTCGCGCGCGAGTACGCGAAGGCCCGCAAGGATCGGCGTTTCGGCGCCGAGGTCGCGGCGTATCTGGCCGACTACGTGGGCCGTCCCACGCCCCTGTATTTCGCCGAGCGGCTCACGCGGGCGCTGGGCGGCGCCTCGGTGTACTTAAAGCGCGAAGACCTCTGCCACACCGGGGCGCACAAGATCAACAACACGATCGGTCAGGTCCTGCTTGCCAAACGAATGGGCAAGAAGCGCATCATCGCCGAGACCGGCGCGGGACAGCACGGCGTGGCCACCGCGACCGCCGCAGCGCTGATGGGTCTGGCCTGCGACGTGTACATGGGCGTGGACGACATGGCGCGCCAATCGCTCAACGTGTTCCGGATGCGGCTCTTGGGCGCCACGGTCGTGCCGGTGAACGCCGGCAGCCGCACGCTCAAAGACGCGATCAACGAAGCGCTGCGCGATTGGACGACCAACGTGCGCACCACGCACTACATCCTCGGGTCGGTCCTGGGCCCCCACCCGTACCCGACCATCGTGCGCGATTTTCAATCCGTCATCGGCCGCGAGGCGCGTCGCCAGATTCTGCGCGTCGCCGGCCGCCTGCCGCATGCGCTGCTCGCCTGCGTGGGAGGCGGGAGCAACGCGATGGGGCTCTTCTTTCCCTTCCTCGGCGATCCGGCGGTGCGGATGATCGGCGTGGAGGCGGGCGGCTTGGGGATTGCCACCGGGCAGCACGCGGCGCGATTCGCCACTGGGCGCACCGGGGTCTTTCAGGGCACGAAGACGTTCATTCTCCAGGACGCGGACGGTCAGATCCAGACCACGCATTCGGTGTCGGCGGGTCTCGATTATTCCGCGGTGGGACCCGAGCATAGTTGGTATCGCGAGTTGGGACGGATCGAGTATGCGTCGGTGACCGACAAGGACGCACTGGAGGCCTTCGATCTTTTGAGCCGCACCGAGGGCATCATCCCCGCGCTGGAATCGGCGCACGCGGTGGCGCACGCGGCGGTGCTCGCGCCCAAGATGGGCAAGCGCCGGATCCTGGTCGTCAATCTCTCGGGCCGCGGCGATAAGGACGTCCAGCAGATCGCGAAGCTGCGGGGCCTTGAGCTGTGACCGCCCCTGCCGCCAACCGCATCGACCTCGCTTTTGCGCGTCTGCGCGAGCGCGGCGCCAAAGCGCTCATTCCCTACCTGATGGCCGGCGATCCCGACTTGGCGACGACCGAAGCGTGGGCGGTGGCGGCGGCCGGGTCCGGCGCGGATCTCTTGGAAATCGGGATCCCGTTTTCGGATCCCCTGGCCGACGGGCCCGTGTTGCAGCGTTCCGCGGAGCGGGCGCTGGCCCAGAAAGTGACGCTCGCCGACGTCCTGGTCCTCGCCCGCCGGATCCGAGTCCGCACGTCGATTCCGCTGCTCTTCATGACCTATTACAATCTGATCCTTCAGTACGGCGAGGAGCGCTTGGTTCGCGACGCCGCCGCGGCGGGGGTGGACGGCTTGATCGTGCCCGACCTGCCGCCGGAAGAAGCCGAGGACCTGGAACGGGTGTCGCGTGCCGCGGGCGTCCACCTCATCTATCTCATCGCGCCCACCACGCCCGCGGCCCGCGTCGCGCGGATCGCGGCCCGCGCCGCGGGCTTTCTGTACTATGTCTCGCTCACCGGGATCACCGGCTCCGCCTTGCCGGATCTCGACGACATCGCGCGGCGCGTCCAGGCGGTCAAGCGCCTCACCCGCGTTCCGGTCGCGGTGGGTTTCGGTGTCTCGACCCCCGAAGAGGCGGGCCGCCTCGCCCAAGCCGCCGACGGCGTCATCGTCGCCTCGGCGCTGATCAAGCGGCTGCAGGCGCAGCCCGATCCCGCCTTGCGCCTCCGCGAACTCACCACGTATCTGGCCGCGCTGAAAGCCGGGCTCGGTCGGAACGCACTCCCGCACTAATCGCGTTGTTCACCCGTCGGAGTCCACGTCGCCGCGCCGATTCGATTGACCGATCACGGCGCGTCGGTTACGTTTGGGCTCGCTCGACACGAGAAGGAGGCCGTATGCCGTCGTCAAAAATGCTGATCGGACTGGTCTTGATCGCGGTCGTCGTGATGGGTGCCGACGGCGGATGCGGTCAAAGCAATCTCTTCGAGGGATTTCAAGATTCCGACGATCCGGCCATTCAGTTGGAGAACGCGAAGGTCGCGATCGACGAAGGCGATTACGCCGAGGCGATCGCCTGGCTCGAGCGGCTCTGCGGAACCGACCCCGCGGCGCCGACGTGTGATAACGCCACGGCGGCGCTCCTGGCCTCGGCCCACATGGGCCAGGCGGGTTTCAACGCCTTCGACCTGCTCGCCCAAGTCGAGAATTTGGACTCGACCGATCCCTCCGCCCTCTATGACGCCTTTGCCGCCCTGATCGATCCCGCGGCGCTGGCCGATCTCGGCGCCGCGATCACCTTATTGGAGGGAATCGCGCGTTCATCTGAGGAGGATCTGCTCCTGGCCATGGCGT
>JBDSOK010000247.1:0-5289 GCA_039914845.1 Nitrospiria bacterium
GGGGGCGGCGACGGTCATGTCCGGTCTCCCTCGTCTCGGTCGGGCCCTGGACCGGCCAAATCGGTCATTTTCGCGACCTGAAATCGATCGGTCGTGCGGTCCTGCACCCGCTCGAGCTTTTTGATGATATCGCGCATGCGCAAGGCTCCTTCGTAGATGGGGACCAGGTGCTCACGCACCTCCGGAGGCAGATCCGAACGCTGCTGCAGCATTTCCGCGAATCCCATGACCGACGTCAGCGGATTGTTGATCTCGTGGTGAATGGCCAGGCTCACTTCTCCGATCGCCGCCAGCCGCTCGGTTTTGATCAGGCGCTCCTGGGCCCGCTTTAACTCATAGGCCATCTGATGGAACGATTGCGCCAGTTGCTCCAGTTCATTGCGGGCCTTGATTTTGAGCTCGAGATCCAAATCACCCTGCGCGATGCGGCGCGTGCCTTCTTCCAATTGGCGGATCGGCCGGGTGATTCTGGTGCTGACGAGGTAGGCCAAGAACACCACCGCGGCCGCCACCACGAGGATCAGGGCCACGTATCGGCCGATCCCCGCTTTGGCATCGATGACCGCTTTCGGCACCGCGACCGCCACGGTCCACATCGGACCCGCCTGGCTCACACGCAGCGGACGCGCCGCCACTGCGACCGCGTCACGGCTCTCCCTCTCAACACGCGGGGGATCTACGACGAACGGAGGCGCCGGGCTGCCCGCCGAGCCGGCGGGGTCAGTGGTCAATACGACGTGCTGCTCGGCATCCATGACCCAGTAGGTCGCGCCACCGACCGTGCTCGTTCCCATGGCGCGACGGAGCGATTCGACCGGAACCTCGCCATACAGCGCGCCACGAATCGCTCCATCGGATCCAAGAATCGAGGCGGCATAGGCAAGGGCAGGACGTCCGGTACGCGACGAGAGGACGACTCCACCGAAGACCACGTCCTGCGGAGCGTTTCGGGCCGCGGCGGCCAGGGCACGCTCGGCATCGGAGATCGCGCCTTCGGTTCGCCGGCCGTCGACGACCAGCGACTGCAATTGGCCCTGCTCGTCGATCACCGCCCAGGCATCGAGCGCAATGGGGGCGTATCGGCCCCACACCGCGAGCAGGGAGCCGGCCCTGCGGATCTCGTCCCCGGAGACTCCAACGACGGGCGTCAGAGAAATTTGCTTAGATGCGAGAACGAGTTGGGCCTGCGCGATTCGGAGCGCTTCATCGAGACGATCGGCCATCGCCGCCGCTTCGCCATTCATGACGGACGCGGCCTCCCGGAAGAGACTCTGCCGAGTGACCGTATACGTATAGGCGCTGCCTCCCACGGCGGGGACAACCCCGATGAGCAAGAACCACCACGTCAACTGGTATCGCAGGCCGAATCGTCGCATGAAGGATGGAACCGTGGGGACCCACTATAATCGGGTGGGTCCGTGGAATCAAGCGTGCGGAGCGCGGGACGCGATGACCCGGTTCTTCCCGGCTTCTTTGGCGCGGTAGAGCGCCTGATCGGCGTGCTGAATCAATCCGTCGGCGGACCACGCCCCCGGGGAGGAGGCCACGCCGATGCTGCTGGTCAGGGTCTTCGGCAACTCGCCCGCCTCCAGCGCAAAGGGGTACTCTTCGATGACCTGCCGAATTTTTTCCGCGACATTCTGCGCCGATTCCTGGCCGATCTCCGGCAGGAGAATGACGAACTCCTCCCCCCCGTAGCGGGCCACCAAATCGGCGGCACGGGTGTGCGCAGTCAGCAGGCCGGCAATCTCTTTGAGAATCAGATCGCCCTTGAGGTGACCGTAGGCGTCGTTATAGGTTTTGAAATTGTCGATATCGAGCATGAGCAGCGACAACGGATACCCGTATCGCCGGGCCTGTTGCACCGCGCGCTCGATCTGGGCGCGGAAATATCGATAATTATAGAGTCCGGTCAGGCCGTCTCGGGTCGCGAGTTGCTGAATTTCCTGATAGAGCCTGAGATTCGCGACCGCGATCGATGTGTGGCTCGCAAAGACCGACAGGAGCCGGCTGTCCTCGTGGGTCAACCATCTCGGCTTGTTGGCGGCGACGATCACCCCGGCAACGCGACCCTGAAAGTAGAACGGCACGACGAGCAGGTTGTAGAGACCCAGGGGCTTGATGAGTTTTTGAACGATGCGCTGGTCGGATTGGGGATCGTTGCACAGTAACGCGCCCTGCGCCTTGAAATCCCACGCGGATCGAATCTCAGGGGTCACCGTATAGCGGATCGAGGCGACGACTTCATCGGCCAGGCCGTGTCCCGGCAGCTGGGGCACCATCTCGTTCGCGCCCTTCTCGTACAGGAGGATGAAGCACACCTCCGCGGTGACGGCCTCGGCCATCTGCCGGGTGAGGTGCCGGTAGAGCTCCTCCGCGTTTTGAAACTGGGCGCACCCTTCCGCAAACCGCGAAATCGCCGCGAGTTCGTCAATTTGTCGCTCGCGCTCCCGGAGGGTCTGCTGGAGCTGTGCATCCCGTTCGCCCAACGCGTGGGCCATCTGATCGAACGCCTGCGTCAGTTCCCAGAGATCGCTCTCGCGCGCGAGCACCGGCGGCAGGGGTAGATGCGCCGCGCCAGGCCTGACCTCGCGCACCGCCCGCGCGAGCGCGGAAAGGGGCTGCAGAATCGAGCGGGACATGTACACCCCGAATGCCAGGGTCGCGAGGAAGAGCCCCAACGCCAGCCACAGAAACCCGCTGAACATATCCTGAAGTTGAGTCAATCGTGCGGGGCTCAGTCCGGTGGTGATGGCATCGAGACGAATCGCGACGTACGCCCCGGCAACGCCCAGCACCAGAACCGCCCACGCGACGAAGGCGGCGATAAGCCGGTGACGGACGGTCATCCCGGGGAACCATTGCGGGCCGCGTCGGTCCATGATCACTCCGCAAGCGCCATAAACGGTCGGGATGTGCGCGGCAAGTCGGGTGAGTCCGTCCGGTCGTCTGACCAGACGGCATACGCCCGCCCCACGTCATCCACCGCCACCGACGGCCGGCCGTGCTGAACCTGGTCCGAACCCGCCGACGCGTCGTCGTTGAGTTGCACCTCGCGGAACGTGGCGCCTCCGTCCAGGCTTCTGACCACGTACACGTCGGTGGGCCCGGTTCCATCTCCACCCGACGCGCACGAATCGGTTGTTCCCAAAAGGCAATTACGATTGTCGGCAAACGCGATCGTGATTCCGCCATCCGCATCCACGGCCAGGCTCGGGAAATTCTGATCCGCGGGGAGGGTGTCGGGGACGACCGGGACGTTCGTGTGCACCGCGAGCTCCGCCGCCGCGCTTGACGCCAGGTAAATGCGGCGCCGTTCGGAGCCGAGTTGCTGCCCCCAGGCGACGTAGGCGGTTCCGTTGCGGAGCGCGACACTCGGCGAGATCTGGTCGCCCTCGATCTGCTGGTTGACCCGGACTTCCGGCCCAAACTTCACCGTCCCAGTCGAGGCAAACTGCCCTGCCCTCCAATACACATCCTGCGTTCCCGACCGCGAATCGTTCCACGCAACGACGACGTTGCCGTCGTCACCGGCCGCGATCGCGGGCCGCGATTGATAGGTTTGATAGGTCGTTCCCACTTCGCTGACCGGCACGGGTGCGGCGAACGCGATGCCCGTCTCCATCGTGGGCGTGCCGCGTGTCATCCAGATGGTGGCCGTCGTCGATCCCCCTCCGTCATCGGGCCACGCGAGATACATGCGGCCGAACCAATCCACCGCGAGCGCCACCGAGGGATCGCCGGACATCCCCACCCGCGCGACCAAGTGGTTGGGCCCGACGGCGATCGATCCGCAGTCGGGCCCCCTCGCCGCGGCCACGTATACGTCATAGGCCTGCGGCGACGACAGGAAATAGTCGCGTCCGTCAATCCACGCGATCACCGCGCGGCCGGCGCCGTCCACCGCCACGGTCGGGGCCGTTTGCGGCGCCGGACCCGCGTCGTTGACGAGAATCGGAGACCCAAACGTCAGCCCCCGATCGCAACTCACCGCGAGATACACGTCATCGTCGCCCCCGCTCCGATCGGTCCAGACTGTGTACACGGTCAATCCGTGCACCGCCACGCTCCGTTGACCGCCGGAAAACGTGCTCGCGGTGACGGCGGTGGCCCTCACCGACCGATTTGAACCGACCGTCAATTCATCCCCCACGATCACCCGCACCACCGCCGTTCCCGTCCCCCGTGCATCCGTGACGCTCGTCGCCCGCACGATCACCGGATGATCCGGCACCACTGCGGGCGCCTGGTACACGCCTTGTGCGTCCACGCTGCCGCCGCCGAGACCGCCATCGACCGACCACACGACCTCAGGACCCGCGCCGAATACGACGGCCGACAGCGTGACCGTCCGTGCCTTGATGACGGTGACGGCAGCCGGCATAACCGCCACAACCGGCGGCGGAGGCTCCGTCGCCTTTCCGGACCCGCCGCCTCCCCCTCCGCACCCGGCGAGCCCGCTCGCGACCAGCGCAACCACGAGACTCCCGACGACCGTCCGCCAAGGTCCCACATCCCTGTGGGATGTGGGAGGCGACTGACGCTGAAGCCTAGCGGTGGTCGCAACCCCTGTCAAATACGCGTGAATCACGGCCACGGGACGACCATCCTGGAGTCGGTCGCTCCATTGAGCACCCCTTCGATTCCGAGACCGGCCTGCGTCGGGACCGTCGGCGCAACCGAGATATCGACTCCGACCGAGAGGAAGAACCGATCCGACGGCACGAGCGTCAGCCCGCCCGCGCCCACCGAACAATTCAGCGTGTACGCGGTCATCGTCGTCGTCAGTGTGGTCGCACCGCTCGCGTTGCAGATCAGATTTCCGGCGATGGCCGAGTTCTTGTACAGGGCGACGTACGGGACCATCGTGCCGGAGCCCGTCTGCATGTACGTCGTGAACGAGAACGTGGCGCCCGCCGCCAGCGTGCGGTCGGCGGCGGGATCACCGGTTTGGGTCTCGAATTCGGCGATAATGACGATGCCGGTGCGGCCCGCAAGATCACCGCTCGCGATCGTGGTAGCCGTCACGTCCGGTCCAGCCTGGCGCAACTGGCGCGCGGCGCTCAAGGCCGACAGTTCGTTGTGCAGGTGGACGACGCGGTTATCGGCTGGGGCGCCAAGGGCCTCATTGGACACTGCCCCCTCTTGGGTCCCGTCAAACGCGGCCACCACGTAGTAGTACGTGGTCCCATTGGTCAGGCCGGAATCGGTGTAGCCGGTCGCCGTGCCTACCAGGCTCGTGATCAGACCATACGGTCCTCCGGCGGTGAGCGATCGGTACACGCGCTG
>JBDSOK010000324.1:0-3992 GCA_039914845.1 Nitrospiria bacterium
GCATCCGGGAGACGAGCGATCCGGTCGAGATCGAGGGCGTTCGGCGGGCGCGGAAGGCGATCGACGGCGCCGACCTGATCCTGGCCGTCTTCGACGGATCCGCACCGGCGGCGGACGATGACCGCGCCGTGCTCGCCGCACTCAAGGGCCGCCCGGTGATTGCGGTGGCGAACAAGGCGGATCTCCCGTCTTCTCTGGATGGCGAGGCGGTCTCGGGCGCGTTGGATGGTACGACGGTCCTGCGCGTCTCCACGCTCACGCGCGAAGGCATAGACACGCTCACGGCCGAGATGGTGAGGCGCCTGGGCGGGGGCGTGGCGGCCAAAGAGGGCGCGTTGGTGACCAAGCTCCGCCACGTCGAAGCGCTCAAGCGCGCCGACGTCTCACTCGCCCACCTGAAGGACACGCTGGCGGAGCGCGGCCCGCAAGAGTGTCTCGCACTGGACCTGCGCGGCGCGGCCGACGCCTTGGGAGAGATTGTGGGGACGGTGACGACGGACGAGGTGCTGAAGGAGATCTTTTCCAAGTTCTGCATCGGGAAATGATGATCACGACGGCGACCATCACCTGCCCGCAGTGTGGTGCCCAGCGCGAGGAAACGATGCCACTCAACGCGTGCGTGGTGGTCTACCAGTGCCGCGCCTGCGACGCGACGCTGCGGCCCAAGGCCGGGACGTGCTGCGTGTTTTGCTCGTACGGCTCGGTTCTGTGTCCGCCCCGACAACGGGAAGGGGCGGTTTGAAGGTGGATCGGAAATAGATTTATTTGGAAGGAGCGCGCCGCAGCCTTGAGATCGCGCGCAAGGTTCGCGCCGGTCTTGATGCGATCATCCGAGACCTCAAGGTTGGAAATCCTTTACGGGATACGCTCGATGGGCTCAGAAGTCTTCGCGTGAGCCGATTCCGCATCATCTATCGGATCGTTTCTCAGAAATTGATCGAGATCGTCACCATCGGACCGCGCCGCACGATCTACGAAGACACGGTGAAACAGCTTCGAAGATAGTGGATTGATGTCGACGCCGACTGTTGACCTCGGGAAGAATATTTGAGGTCGGGGGCGGATTTCTGGTATGGTCGCCGCGGATCGGGGTTTGGGTTGACGAACGGAGACCAACATATCACCCATGAGCTCGCCGCCTGGTTGCGTGCCCAGCGAATGTTCTTCGTCGCCACCGCGCCGCTGGCGGGCGATGGACACGTCAACTGCTCGCCGAAGGGCGGCGACACGTTTCGGGTCCTCGATGCAACGACGGTCGCGTATCAGGATCTCACCGGAAGTGGAGCCGAGACGATCGCCCACGTGAGGGAAAACGGTCGTATCGTCCTGATGTTCTGCGCATTTGACGGGCCGCCGAAGATCGTGCGGCTCCACGGGACGGGAGAAGTGATTCTGAGCGATCACCAGGATTTCACGTCGCTGATCGGGCTCTTTCCCGCGAATCCAGGGACCCGTACCGTGATCCGAGTCATCGTCTCGCGCGTGTCCAGTTCGTGCGGGTTCGGGATTCCCTTGCTGGACTACCAGGGCGAACGGGGTGTGTTGGACATCTGGGCTGAGAAGAAGGGGGCCGACCAGCTCCGATCATATCGTCGGACCAAGAATGCACGGAGTATCGACGGCCTCCCGGCGCTGGACGAGCCGTAAATAGCGGAATGTTCCACGTGGAACATTTGAGGATGAGATAACAGGGTATGGCGACCAGCGTGAAAAACGGTTCTTCCTGCGACATTATCGTCATCGGCGCCGGGCATGCGGGGTGCGAGGCGGCGCTGGCGGCGGCGCGGATGGGCGCGCGGACGATTCTGTTTTCGCTCAGCCAGGAGAATATCGCCCAGATGTCGTGTAACCCGGCCATCGGGGGAATCGCCAAGGGGCACCTGGTCCGCGAGATCGACGCGCTCGGCGGCCAGATGGCGCGGACGATCGATGCCACCGGCATCCAGTTCCGCATGCTCAACACCAGTAAAGGGCCTGCGGTGCGCGCGTTGCGCGCCCAGGCCGATCGGGTGGCGTACCGGCTCTCGATGCAGGCCACCTTGGCCAATGAGCCCAATCTGACCATCGTGCCTGAACTGGTCGAGCGCATCGTGGCGGGCGATGGGCGGGCCGAGGGGGTCATCACCCGTGAGGGGACGTGTTATCGCGCGAAGGCCGTGATCGTGACGACCGGGACGTTCCTGCGCGGTCTGATCCACGTCGGCCTGACCAGCTTTTCGGCCGGCCGGGCCGGCGAACCGTCTGCCGAGGGCTTGTCGGTCAGTTTGGAGGCGCTCGGCTTTACGCTGGGGCGGCTGAAGACCGGCACGCCGCCGCGCCTGGATGGCCGGACGATCGACTTCTCGCAAACCACGCCCCAGTACGGCGACGCCCCCCCGCGACCGTTTTCCTATCGCACCGAGCGGATTACGCGACCGCAGGTGCCGTGCTTTCTGACGTACACCGGCGCCGAGACGCATCGGATCATCGGCGACAATCTGGACCGCTCGCCGCTGTTCACCGGCGTCATCTGCGGCGTGGGGCCGCGGTATTGCCCGTCGATCGAGGATAAGATCCACCGGTTCAGCGACAAGGAGCGACACCAGGTCTTTCTGGAACCCGATGGTCTGGACACGCCGATCTACTATCCCAATGGCATCTCGACCAGCCTGCCGGTTGACGTCCAAGAGCGGTTCGTCCGGACAATTCCCGGTCTGGAGCGCGTCGAGTTCATCAAGCCGGGATACGCCATCGAGTACGATTTCGTGCCGCCAACCCAATTGTGGCCGACATTAGAGACCAAGCGCCTGCCGGGGCTTTACCACGCGGGCCAGATCAACGGCACATCCGGCTATGAGGAAGCGGCGGCCCAGGGGCTCATGGCGGGGATCAATGCCGCGCTTGCGATTCGGGGCGCCGAGTCGGTGGTGTTGCAGCGGTCGGAGGCCTATATCGGCGTCCTGATCGACGATCTGGTGACCAAGGGGACGAACGAGCCGTACCGGATGTTCACGTCCCGCGCCGAGCACCGGTTGTTGCTGCGTCACGACAATGCCGACCTGCGCCTGATGGACCTCGGGGCGCGCCTGGGCCTGATCGACGCCGAGACCCATAGGAGATTGGAGGCTCGGCGCGAGGGGATGGCCGCCGCGGCGGCCACGCTCAGACGCTGCCGGGTTGGCGAACGCCGGCCCGGGGTGGCGGCGGACACGACTCTGGCCCAATGGCTCAAGCGCACGGAGGTCTCGTTCGCCGACCTGGCGGGATGGCCCGAGGCCGCCTTGATCGATCCCGCGATCGCCGAACAAGTGGAGCTTGAGATCAAATACGAGGGATACATCAAGCGCCAGGAACAGCAGGTCGGCCGGTTCCGCCAGCTCGAGGACAAGAAGATCCCAAGTCAGTTTGGTTATGAACGCGTCGTCGGGCTCTCGCGCGAGGTGGTCGAAAAGCTGGCCGCGGTGGCGCCGCGCTCGCTGGGCCAAGCCTCGCGCATCTCAGGGGTGACGCCGGCCGCGCTCTCGCTCCTGCTCGTGGCGTTGGAACGCGACCGGCGCGGCGGGTCGGCGGCAGGGACGGTCGCGACACCGCCCCTTGCCCCCCATTGACGGATCCGTCGCTGGCCCTCCTCGCCCGCGGGGCGGCCGACTTCGGCCTCGCGCTCAATTCCGCTCAACTCGACCACTTCGACCGTTACCTGACCGAGATGGAGAAGTGGAATCGACGAATGAATCTGACCGGCGCGCACTCGCGGCACGAGATCGTCGCGCGGCATCTACTAGATTCGTTGGCCGGGGCGCTCGTCCTGCGCGAGATAGGCACCGCCACGGTCGCCGATCTGGGCTCGGGGGCTGGGTTTCCGGGCCTTCCATTGAAGATCGCCTTTCCCTCATGGGATATGACGTTGATCGAGCCGCGGCAGAAGCGCGCGGCGTTTCTCCTCCACATGTGCGGAACGCTCGGCCTGTCCAATCTTCAGGTGCTCGAACACACGGTGAACCCGCGACAGACTG
>JBDSOK010000040.1:0-21793 GCA_039914845.1 Nitrospiria bacterium
CGGCCAGCAGTTTCGTGCTCGTCTTCCGGGTGCGCTTGGGCCCGGGGACGCGATCGATGAGTCCCAATAGCGCGCCCCAGTCGTGTGTGGTTGGCGAGCTCCGTGTGGCGGCTTCACGCACGGCGACGCGAATGGTCTCCGATTTGGATTTCAGGCCTCGGGCCTTCATGAGCGCCTTCAAGGCGGCCTCAAATTCGTCGTTCACGTGGATATTGATCTGCGGCATACTAGCCTCCGATCGTTCGTCGTTCTGTATAGTGCAGAACGAACCGCTCTCGGTCAACTCCCCCGAAGCTTGAGACCGGCACTAATTTCTCCTTTTGCTGAAGGTAACAGGATCATACGACTGGGGCGTTGCGGAATTATTGCAATGTAGCGCCTTAATGCGGTCGTGCCTCTCTATCGGCCCACCGGTTGCGGTGCTTCCTGCCGGACAGCCGCAGGCCGGAATGACGGTTGGGGAGTTTCTTCTTGTGCCGCCAGCTCCCGTCTCACAACGACTTTCAAGAGGACCACCGCCGCGATCAGATAATAGAACAGGTCGAAATACGCCAGGGGTTGGAACGCGCCGCCCACGGCATAACCAACCAGGCTGAGCTGCAGCATGGTGGCGCACTCTCTCGCCCACCGCATCTCCTCGATGGACTTCAGTCCACGGCGAAGCTTCTGCAGGGTCAATAATGCCGAGACGAGCAGCGCGGTGAAGATGCCGAATCCCAGAAAGCCGTGCTCGCCCATTGTCTGAAAGAAAATGCTGTGGCCGTCATACACGATTTCAGGATGCGGAGCGTAGAGGAAAAACAGATCACGGTTGAACGCGCCGAATCCGCCGCCGGTCAAGGGAAAATCGGAGGCGAGGCGGTAGGCGAAGATATAGCCGTTGATCCGCGACATGGCCGAGGCATCCTTTTCGTAGTCCGCGATCGTCCACATCCGCTCGAACCAATGATCGGGAATCATGATCAGCACGGCCACCAGACCCAGCGTCGTGCACAGCACGGCGACCATCTTGTTCGACGCGCGAAACATGTACAGCATCGCCATCGCGGCCAGCGCCAGGAATGCCCCGCGCGAGTAGGAGAGCACGATGGAGAGTGTCGTCATCCCCGCCATGCCGTAGAACCCGAGCTTCACGTATCGGTGCGTCATGGTCTGACCGAGGTAGATGAGGATCGGCAGGACCATCAACTCGGCGAGCGCCAGGCTGTTATTGTCGCCGATGAACGACTCCCGCGGCCCGAACACGATGTATTGACCGCCGGTCGCCAGCCCGAACAATCCGCCTTTGACGCCGTACACCCCGATCGACACCGCCATGACCGCCAACAAGACCATCAGCCGCTTCCGGCTTTGAAACATCATCAGCGTCGCCGCACACAAGAGCAAGGTCTTCGACATGAGGGACCAATCCGGCCAGGCCGCGGTCGGATTGAAGGCAAAGAGGGTACTCAGGGTGAAAGCCAGCCAGAGCAGCAGTAAGAGCCATGTTTCGCGTTCAGCGGGAAACCGATCGGTATTTTTATTGAAGGCGGCAATGGCGATCGCCGCCAGAGTCACCCCGCCCACAACCGCGGCGACGGGGAAGTTGTAGGCCATGCCCCATGCATACCGATGGGGATTCATCAGGCTGACCCACATCCAGACCAAGACACCGAGATGGGGTCGGCTGAGGATGAAGGGCAGCGGGGCCAGGATGAGCGCCAGGATCAGATAGTCTCTCATCGGTATAGCTCCGGCTGTCCATGAGCGGCCATCTGCGGCGTTGTCAGGAGGCTTTGCGTGCTCACGTACGACCCAGTACCCTCCGCGTGCAAGACAATGCCGATGGCGGTTTCCCAACCGGAGCGCCTTGCATCTGACCACTCCTGAACAGCCTCCAGCCCACGGGCGCTCAAATGCCGCCACGCGGGGAACCTTTTTTTCAGGGCCAGGGCGAGAGGAATTGCCAGGAGCAGCAGCATGTCGCCGAAACTCCCGCCGGATGGTCCTCCCCCGCCCGTCGGGCGGACGAGTCCGCATCCGAAAAATCCGACGGCGGCGTCGGTGGTGGATGCCGGGAGGGTCTCTGCCGGCTTCGAGGTGCACGGACCGTTCGCGGGACCGGTCGGGACCGGGAGGATCTTGCCGAACGGATTGCCGATGGGATCCCGGCCACGATCGATCAGAAACGCCACCTTCAGTTCTTTGTTGACGGTATCGAAGTAGGACACCACGACGTGACCTTCGGGCGTGATTCCCATGGAGGCGTACAGGCCGGCGCCCCCGCCGTCGACGTCGAACAAGGTCCAGACCCCATCCGTTCGGTGCGCCACGCGAACCCGCGCGGTGGACGGTTCGGCCGACTCCTCGCTGAAGTCGGAATACGCGACGAAGGGCACGCCGTCGCGTATGGCGATCTTGATGGATGTTTCATGGCGTTCGAGCCGCTCGGCAGTCGCCCAGGGCACATCGGCGATCGTTTCCAGCGTGCCTTCGCGAAAATACCGGAGCTCCTTAAGGTTCGCATCGAAATAGGCCATATGATGCGTGGGCCCCTCGATCACCATCGACACCTCATATCCGGCTCCCGAACCGTCACGCGCAACGCTCGACCATTGTCCCGCGCCGTCGCGCGTGGCGAGCCAGAGACCGGCATCCCGATACGCAATGGACGGGACACCCGATGCGGATAGCGCCAAGGCGTTCCACGCCCCGGTCCCGCTCGTCGCCGATCCGGCCTTGACGACTTCGGTCGGTGACCACGACGTCCCGTTGTAGGCGGCATATCGCAGATCGCCTACCGAAGCCTTTGCCGTGTCCTGGGCGTGGACATAGGCGATATGTGGCCTCCCGTCGGCGTCGGCCGCGATCGAGGTTTCGCCGAACATCCATCCCAGCGTGTCGTCCAGCTTCTGGAGCTTCCAGAGATCGACGAACGATCCGTAATTGAGCGCCCCGTCGTGGGGATCGCCGGACCAGTCGGGATTGGTATAGGCCAGGTGGCGTTGATGGGTTACATCGAGGGCGATCGACGGGAACGCCGCGGATCGATCCAGGCATTGGAGAACCCACCATGGATTTGTGTCGGTATTGGTTCCCGTGGTCCCCCAGCGCGAATAGCGCACCGTCGCCCCGTCCGTCTCACGGTCCCCGACGTGAGCGATATGGGGAAGCCCCAGGTGATCGATGGCCACGTCGGTCGACGTGCCGCCCCCGGTCTGGACGCGGTGGATGATCGTTTCAAAATCCACGGCGGCCGCCTGCGGAACGGCCGCGGCCGACAGGCCCGCGACCATCGCCGTCACGCCCAGCGCCCGCTTCACCCGAAGCGCCGCGGGCCGTCGCCCTTCAAAAGCCAGCTTGGCCAAGGCGGCCGCGTCCCGCACGATGCGCCGATCGCAGATCGCGAGCGCCGCCAGATACAGGACGGAAAACCCCGCGGCGCCCAGAATCAATCCGCCGAATGAGGCGATCGACGGCACGATGAAGAGATGCGTCAGGCCTCCCGCGATCACACCCGCCGCGGCGACCCTCGCCACGGGCGCGAGGAACGAGAGGGAATTCAATTCCCGATAAATGAACGGCAACCGGAACACGCCGATCATCACCGCCACGTGCGCCGCCATGAACATGACCCCGCCCATCGGGCCGAACCGTGAGATCAGGAAGACACCCAGCGTGCCGAGCAGCGCTAAGATCCAGAGATTGACGATCATCACGTATCGCGTGCGCCCCGCGACGACCGCCAGCGCGCCCCAGTTGTATCCGATCACCATGCTGCACGTCATCGCGATCGCAAACAGCCGCAGCAGCGGCACCGCCGGTGCCCACTTGTCGGTATACACGAAATGAATGATCGCGGGCGCAAACACGCAGAGGGTCGTGCCGAGAAACACGCCCAGGACGGCCAGATAGCGATTGGATTCATCGAACGCGCGCTGCAACGAGTATCCCGCGCCACGGACCTTGGAAAAAATCGGAAACAACGTGCCGGCGGCCATATCCGCAAACTCCTTCATGTAAAAGGGCAGGCTGAATGCCAAGACGTAATACGCCAATTGCTCGGGCCCCCAGAAATAGAGGATCAGCCATTGATCGCCCTGCCAGACGAGGTAGCTGCAGACCCCGACCACCAGGAGCGGCCACCCGAATGAGAGCAGGCTGCGCGCCTCCGCGGCGTCGAACCGCAACCGGGGCCGATACGGCGCGAGCGCCCACAGACTGGAGTACAGTGCGACGAACGACGCCACCCGTCCCCAGACCAGACTCCACACGCCCGCCGCAAAGACCTTGAAGAGCAGCGTCGTCACCGCGAGAAAGACGATCACTTCGATGAAGTGGGGAATTTTCGTGGTCACGAACCGCAGCCGTTTGATCAAGACCGCCGAGGGAATCACCAACGCCTGTGTGAACGTCAGGATCGCCAGCACCCGAATGTAGGCCGCGGCGTCGGGATGGTCGGTCCGGCTCGCGATCAGCGGGGCGGCCAGCAGCACGATCGCGAAGAGCACGGCCCCGATCACGACATTGATCGTAAACCCGGTGTTCACCAGATGCCGATCTTCCGTGGGACTGCGGATGATCGCCTGGGAGGCGCCGCTTTCGGCGAAGAGCATGGCGAACCAGGCGGCCATCAGGGCGGTCGCGAACAGTCCCAGCTCGGCGGGCGAAAACATGCGGGCCACTATGATCGATTGAAGCAACACGCAGGCCTTCAACACGATGCTGAGGACGATGTTTGTGACGGTCGATCGCACGGCCCGGCCCGCAAACTCGCGACCGCTCTCTGCGCTCGCAGGGCCCTCGATCAGCTCCGTCGGTTGAACGGTCATTTCGGTTCTCCTTCGATGGGCGACAATCCTCCGTGCGCCCCCAACACGTGTTCCACTGTGGAGCGAGGCGGCCTCACCCGCTTCATCACCGCGGCCAGCGTCTGCCGGACAAACGGCCGACACGAACGCCAGAACGGCCCGAGGTCCCGCCAATCGAAGAGGGCATAACTTTTGCGGGAGACCAGAAACCGGATCAAGCTGCGCTTCGAAGACCGGGGATCGCGCCACGATTCCCAGAACACCGGCCAGTCCCGGTCGGCATCGACCCACGTTCGGCGATCGACCTGCCTTGCCGCGGCGGGCATCGCCACCCGCGTCAGATCGCGATACGCCAGGGCGGGCAAATCGACGCCGTTGACGATGGCGGTTTGCACCCAATAATCCATCCGCCCCACGGTCGCCTCGATGAAATACGGCCGACCGTCGGGGGCGAGCTTGAACTCCACCGACGCCAACCCCCGATATCCCAGACCGTGAAACAGCTTGAGCCCCTCCTCGACCAGGTCGGGACGGTCCAGCGCGCAGGCGGAACTCGCCGCGCCGACTCCCGACGGGTATTGCCGGATCTTTCGCCCGCAGAATGCGGCGTCAACGCGACCCTCGCGGTCGAAGTAATAGGCCGCAAACACCACCCGCTCATCCCCACCCGGAATCCACTCCTGAAGGACGAACCGCCGGATCTCGGGATACCGCCCCACCGCGGCCACGATGTCTTCCCGCGAGCCGACCCTGAGCGCTTTGAACGCCGACAAGGGCGTCGAGGGCTTGAGAATCGCGGGAAACGTCGCGCCATCCAGGACGCGGGCCCACGCCCCCCGATCTTCGGGGTCCACGTCGAACGCGATCGTCCATGGGAGGGTCAATCCCTGTCGCGCGGCCATCCAGGTCAACTCCTGTTTATCGAGCATCCCATCGAGCAATTCCCGGCGCGGGAACGGCACATCAAACCAGGCGTCGATGCGCGCGCGCTCGGCATTGAGCCGCCGCAGCACGTCATCGGCCGTCACGAAGAGGACCGGCCGGTGCGGCGATCGACTCCGGATGCCGTCGAGCGCCTCGATCAGCCCCCCGCCCGCCATCTCGGGGCATCGGAGTTTGAATCCGTAGCGGGTGCGGGCGGACGGCCGGTTGTAGTCGGACTCGATCACGATCACCGGAACATCGTGGGACGCCAGGGATCGAAGAATGGCCAGCCCCTGCGGACAGAGGCCCACCAACACGACCGGCGGCCGCGAGAGCGCGGCCAATAGCGGCGCCAGATCGTCCACCGAGTGAAAGACCGTCATCGGACCGCCTCCGGCACGGCATGCTCCTGCATGCGATACCACGCCAGCTTCATCCCGAATCGGGTCACCGAATCTTCCCACGGCGTCCCGCGCTTGAGGCGATAGGGATCGTCCCCCGCACGGTTGGTCCCGAATTCGCTCGTGACCGCGCATCGGTATCCCGCCCGTTTGACCGCTTCGACGGTCGAGGAGTTGTAATCCTCGGGCTTCCCGTTGGGGTAGGCAAAGAGCGTCGCGGGCCGCTGGCATTCGGCCTCAAGCGTGGCCTTGGAGGCGGTCAGCTCCCTCCAGACCTCCGCCGCGGACTGGCGGCTCAGAATCGGATGCGTCTCGGTGTGGGATCCGAATTCGACTCCCTGGCTCTGCATCCGCCGCACGGCGTCCCAATCCAGCATCAGACTGCGATCTTCACCCTCCTTCACGCCCAGCGCGGAGAGCACCTGCCCGACACCATGGATCCGATCGGCATCGCTCACCCGCTTGAACCCCTCGATCAGACGACAGGCGGCATGATGCTTGTCGGTCTCGGATGCCAGCGACACTCGTCGGCCGTCGAGCGGGCTGTCGAGCCGGCGCGCCGTGGTCGTCCGGAACGCGGTCAGGAGCCGGTCATACCAGAGCAGCGTGCCGGTCCCGATGCCCGCGGTGGCCAAAAAGACGGTCGCCGGGATGCCATGCCGACGGAGGACGGGCATCGCATAGTCTTCGAGGTCGCGATACCCGTCGTCGAACGTGACGCAGACCACGCCCGTCGGCAAGCGGCCCTCATCGAGCGCGTCGAGCGTCTGGCCCAACGACAACACCCGGTAGTGGCGCGAGACATAGGCCATTTGCCGCTCGAAGGACTCCAGGGGCAACGTGTCGAGCATCAAGGGTGACGGCAGTTCGGGCCTGACGCGGTGATAGATCAGGATATGGAAACCCGGAATCCTCCGGCGCTTCAGCGCCGGAACGACCCGCCGCCGGTCCACCACGAAGCGGTCGCCGAACCCCCGCAATACATCTCCGATGCTCGGACTCATCGTCAGGATCCGACCGGTGTGCCTTCCGACGCAAGGGGGGCGAAGCGCGGGGTGCGTTCGCGATATTCGCGCCTCATCGCGGCCCACGCCACCCGATCGAAGATCGCATTCAGCCCTCCGCGGCGCAGGTCGGAAAATTCCGGCAGGCGATCGTAGGCATCGACCATCAACTCCGGCATGCCCTCCAGGCCCCGCTCTTCGAAAATCCGGCCGAGGATCTTGAATTGGTAATAGCGGATGCTGTACCGGATCCTCCGGCGCACGTACTTTTTGATATCGAGCGGATGAAACCAACGGAGCGGCGAGTACACGAATTCCGCACGGTCGGCGAACACGGTGCGCCCCGGCGTATAGGCATTGCGCGGGTCGAGGTCCTTGGCGATCAGAATGCCCACCAAGCCGTCATCCCCGATCGCGCCGACCGGCAGCTTGATCGCCTTGGCGCGGAACGCCTCGAGCGTGGTGTCCCGGAGCGCGTAGAGATTGCCCCAGATGCCGGGACGCTTGCGGGTTTCCTCGCGGTACCGCTCGGAGTGCCGGCCCCCCTTCGGCGCGGCGGCTGCCGCCATGGCCACGGGGTGACGGTCGAGCGCGTCGATCAGTTCCTGCGCCGCTCGCGGCCCCATGTGGACGTCGCCGTCCATAAACAGATGAATCGGCGCCTCGGGAGCGATGCGATACACGTAGTGATTCCAGGCGTTGGACTTGTCGCCGAGATCGATCTCCACCAGGTGGATGCTTCGGTGCTTTCTCCCGTAGGCTTTCACCACCTCGGCGGTCCGATCGGATGACCCGTTGACCAGAACATACAGCCGGGGCTCCAGATCCCGCTCGCCGGCAAAAACGCTCAAGACGCTGTCCAGGCACCCCGCGATGAGACGTTCTTCGTTATGGGCGAAAATGGCGATCGGACAGAGGGTCATGATTTCACTCCTTTCATCGGAAGCTCCTGCCATTCACGGGAAGGATCCACGGGAACCGGACGGGGGACGCCGGGACCGAACACCAGCGCAAGCGCCCGCGTCGCATTGGCCGACCAGAGATAGCCCCGCGCATGGAGCGCGGCCAGCGCCCGTTCGCCCACCGCTCCCCGGTCCTCGTCGGCGACGGCGTCGAGCAGAACCCGGCGGAAATCGTCGGAGTCGCCGGGGGTGAAGAGGTACGCGGTCTCACGGTCGTCCAGAATTTCGCGGATATTGGGTTGATCCGGCGCCACAATGGCTTTCCCCATCGCCATGTACTCCAGAATTTTCATCGGACAGGCGTACTCGGTGGCGCTGGGCTGAACCGCGATGTCCATTGCGGCGATGTGCGCCGCGACGTCGCCGCGGGGAATGGGCCCGGTGAACGTGACCGCCGACAGGAGATCGTGCCGCTCGGCATGGGCCCGCAGCGCGGGATACGCGGGACCGTCTCCCACCAGGAGCAGGCGGAGCCGCGGCTGGGATTGGCGCGCCTCGCGCACCAGGTCCAGGAGCCGGTCCAGACCATGCCATTCCCGGAACCATCCGATGAACCCGACCACCACCGTCCCCTCCAGCCCGTAGCGCGCTCTCACCGCGTCTCCCGAGGTGTCGGGATCGCATTCCAGAGGATCCACCCCGTTCGGCATCACCACGATCTGGTCCGCGGGCACTCCCTCGTCGATCAAGATGTCCCGCATCACGTCCGAGACCGCGATCGTCCACGTGCTGTTCGAACAGATCCAGCGCTCGGTCCATCGCGCGACCCCCTTGAGCCGCAAACGGCCCAGGCGGCTCTCCTCGTGGTAGAGCGGGGCGTTCACCTCCAGGAGAAGCGGGATGCCATACCAACGGGAGGCCCAGACGCCGCAGAGCGTGTTGAGCGAATACCGTTCGTAGATGAGATCCGGCCGCCGTTCCCGGATGGCCCGACACAGACGCCAATAGCCGTAGAGGTTGTAGGCCAATTGCAGGAGCTCGTAGCCGACCGGCGGGACCATCTGCCGGATCGCGCCCCAGCGGCTGCCGCGACGCGATGTCGCCTGCGACGTGTCGCCGTCGACGAGCGCGGCCACGCGAACGGTATGGCCCAAGCGGCGAAAGGCCGAGACCATCGCCCCGATGTGCACGCCTTGCGCGTCTTCCGCCTGAGTCCGATGATGATAGAGAATATTCATGCCGCCTCCGCCGCTCTCTGCAGAACCTCGCCGTGCCGCCTCGCCACCGCCGACCACTCGTTCGACGCGACGCCGGCGGCCAACGCATCGCGATCCCATCTTGTGTTCAACGCGCCGGCCATCGCGTGCGCCGCGTCGTCGGCGTCCCCCGGCGCCACCAGCGCGCCGTGCCGCCCGTCAGCCATCAGATCGGGCACCCCGCCGACCCGCGTCGCCACCACCGGCGTGCCGCACGCCAGTGCTTCCAAGACCACGTTGGGGCATCCCTCGCTGCGGCTCATGAGCGCGAAGAGATCGGCCGCGCCATAGCACCAACGCAGATCGGCCTGCGCCATGGGACCGCACAGGACCACACGGCCTCCCAACCCGCGGCTCGCGATCTTCCGCGCCAGCGCGCCCCGCTCCTCGCCCTGCCCCACGATATAGGCCCGCACGTCCAGACCGCGCGCCAGCAAGACTTCCATCGCGGCGATCAGCACGTCGAATCCTTTCACCGGCGCGAGCCGCCCCACCGATACCACCGCGTACCCGCGAGGGTCCCAGCCCAGCCGCCGCCGAGCCTCCGGACGATCGACCGGATAAAACATCGCGCGATCCACCCCGTTGGGGATGACGTGGACCCGCGCGGGATCGGCGCCCAACGCCACCGCGGCGCGCCCCAACGCGGACGACACGGCGATGACCGCCGCGGCTCCGCACACCGTCTGCGCGATCAGCGGGCGGCGGCGGGGGCAACGGGCGAGCACGTTGAGATCCGAGCCCCGCACCGACAGCACGTAGGGCTTGTTCAAGGCCCGCGCGATTCGTCCGCCGGCGAATCCGTCCGGATACGCGTAGTGAAGGTCCAGCACGTCGTACCGCTCGAGGCGCAGCGCCAGCCGCATCTGGGGCCAGGTCTGCCGGAACAGCCACTCCCCATCGCGATGTTTCCGCCAGCGGGGCATGAGCGCACACCAGGGATGCAGCACGCCCGACCCCGCGCGCCCCCGGTTCACCACATGCCCCGGCGTGCGAAGAACATCCACCGGCGCCACCACCTGCACCTCGTGCTTCTCGCTCAAGCGATCGAGACGATGCTTGACGAAGAGCCCGTGCAACGGCTGCTCGGGACTGGGATACAGCGTGGTGTAGGACAGGACGCGCATCTCGTTCCTTACCTCCAGAGCCCGTTCATGGACGGGCTCCGAGAAATTTGCGGGCCCAGGATTCGAGGATCAGTATCGACCAGAGCGAAAACGCATAATCGCGCGTGCCCCGCTGATGCTGCCCCCACCATCCGCGAATGGTCTCCGTGTCGAGCCATTCGTTGACGAAGGACGAGCGCGCCAGCACCCGTTCCTCGAATAGGCCCTTCAGTTCCCCCCGAAACCACGCCGCGAGCGGGACGCCGAATCCCATTTTGGGTCGATCGAGAATCGGCTGGGGCACCAGGTCGCGCAATGCGCGCTTAAAGAGCGCCTTCCCCTGGCCCCCTTGCAGATGAAACCGCGGCGGAATCGCGGCGGCGTATTCGACGAATTCGTGATCGAGGAGCGGAACCCGGACCTCCAAGCCGTGCGCCATGCTGGCGCGGTCCACCTTGGTCAGGATGTCGTCCACCAAATAGGTTTTGAAATCGACGTATTGAATCCGGGAGAGCGGGTCCCACCCGCTGGTCCGCGCAAAATATCCTTCCATGACCGCGAACGCGTCATAGCCCCCCACGTCGCGCTTGAACGCCGGCCGATAGAGGCGCTTCTTCGTCTCCGCGGAACACCACGTCATCGTATTGAAATATCCCCGCTCCGCCGATCGGGAAAGATTGGTGAGCAGGGTCTTGCCGCGCAGCGGTTGAGGAAGCCACGCCGGATTGGGATAGACCCGCGCCAGCGGTCCCACCACCGAGCGCCGGACACCCGCCGGGATCCAGGCGCGCAGCCGGTTCTCCAGCACGTCGAACCGATAGCGCCGATAGCCCGCAAAATTCTCGTCCCCGCCGTCGCCCGATAACGCCACGGTCACCCGTTGTCGCGCAACTTCCGAAACCTGGTAGGTCGGGACCATCGACGAGTCGGCGAACGGTTCGTCGTAGAACCACACCAACCGGTCGATGAGTTCCGCCGCATGAGCCTCGATGGTGCGTTCGAACGCCTCGGTGCGAAAATGGGAGGCCGCGAGACGCGCATACGCCAATTCGTCGAACCGGGCGTCGGAAAATCCGATGGACGCGGTGACCACCGGCCGATCCATCAACTCGGCCATCGTCCCCACCACCGCCGTGGAATCCACGCCCCCCGACAGGAACGCGCCCAGCGGCACCTCGCTCATCAGGTGCAGGCCCACCGATTCGCGCAATTTCTCTCGAAGCCCCTCGGCGCACGCCTCCTCGCTTCGTCCGTCGACGGGATGGAACAGCAGATCCCAATACTGCTTTTCCTCGATCCCGCGCGACGACACCCGGAGGACGTGCCCGGGACGCAGCTTGCGGATGGATTTGAAAATCGAGCGCGGCCCCGGCACGTAGAGATACGACAGATACTCGTCGAGCGCCAACGGATCGACATCGCGGCTGACCCCCGGATCTTGAATGATCGCCTTGATTTCCGAACCGAAGAGCAGGCGTCGGCCATCCCATGCGTAATAGAGCGGCTTGATCCCCAGCCGGTCCCTGGCGAGCAACACCTCCCGCTTGTCGCCGTCCCAGAGGGCGAACGCGAACATGCCCCGCAAATGCTGCACGCACGTCTCGCCGTATTCGCGATAGGCGTTCAGGATGACCTCGGTATCGCTGGAGGTCTTGAAGCGATGACCTTTGTCGACGAGGACCTCGCGCAGCGCACGATAGTTGTAGATCTCGCCGTTGAAGACCAACGCCAAGCGGCCGTCGTCGCTGACCATCGGCTGGCGGCCCGACGCCACATCGATGATCGAGAGGCGGCGATGGCCCAATCCCACCGGCCCGGAGACGAAGACGCCCCCGTCGTCGGGCCCGCGATGGGTGAGGGCGACGGCCATCGCCTCGACCGCCTCGCGAGTGACGTGTCCCCCTTGGGGATCGAAAATCCCGGCAATACCGCACATAGATTAGGACTCCCGCAACGCGTGGGCGACGGCCGGATACAACCGGCGGGCCAGGTCCATTTGGCGCGCGAACGTCTCGTCCGCGGCGTCGGCATCGACCGGAGACGCCAGACGCACGATCGCGGCGTCGGTCAATCCGCGGCGGACGTGACGCCCGAACACCGCCAGGCGATAGCGATACTCGTCGCCGAAGGACCGCCCACCGACCTGATACCAATACACCACCGCGATCCGGCGCCCGCCGGCATGGCGGAGCATCACCTGATCGGCGTGCAGCGCCGACGCGTCTTCGACCCGTCGGCCGGCGGTGTAGCTCCAGCGCGGGTCGGTGTTGTCGGGGTAATTGGCCCGCGGCGACCGAATCCGCTTGCGATCGGTTTGCGCGCGGGCGTATCCCACGTACACCGTCACCGACGTCCCATCGGGGTGACGGCACACCTGAGCGAACGCCTCGTCCACCGCGGGATCGGCATATTCCACATCCGAGTCGCCGGCTTCCACACACCGCCAGGGACCGCCCGCGGCGGACACGGCCTCCGCCAACCGGGCCGCATCGCCCGCGGTTCCCGATGACACGCGTCCGGTCAGAAGCAGCACCGCGGACAAGACCACGGCCACGGCAAGCAGGCGGAACCCGATCGCGCTCATGCCGGCCTCCGTTTCCGGCCCAGACCGGAGAGCCATTGTCCCAACGCCACGATCACGAGGCCGCTCAAGAGAAAATTGAAGATGCCGGTAAAGGTCTTAAACGTCACCATAAAAATCCAGTCGCCCGACACGTGCGACACCCACGCGATGATCACGATCCGGAGGATATTGACCCCCACCGCCACCGGGATGATCGCCAGCAGGATGACGAGGCGGCGCCAAAACCCGTTCAACGTCAGGTGCGCGTACAAGGCGCCGACCGCCAACAGCGAGACGATCGAGAACAGGCCGCTGCACCCGTCAGCCACCTCCAACGTGATGCGAGGCAGATGAAGGAAGTACCCGTCCTGGAGGACCGGAACCTGTAACCGAGTGAGAACGGCCGCCGCGATTTCGGCGTCGAGATAGCGCAAACCGAGGGCCAGAGTCTTAAAGATAGGATACGGCAAGGGGATCATGAACACCAGATAGGCCAAGGGAAATGCGAGGGGTTTCATAAACCCCGATCCGCCCACGAACCACACGGCGCCCGCCAACACGATCGGCAGCGATACCCGCATCACAAACGGCTCGAAGGCCCACGCGCCCACGGCATAGAGGCCCACTCCGGCCAAAAACAGCAGGAGTCCGGCCCAACTCCCGTCCATCGGCGCGGCAGCCGCTTCGTGCCGTCGACGCCAGGCCAGATAGGCCGCAACCACCGGGACGGCGAACCCGTGCGAATACTCCGCATGCGACCACCAATCTTCCACCAAGCCGGGAATGACCGGGGCATACAGCGCGAAGGCGGCCACGACCGCCCCGGCCAATGCGACCCCCGGCCACAGACCCGGCCGGTCCTCCGCCCGCGAGCCCTTGGGCAGGGCCAAGGTTTTCATCGGATCACCCTCCAGGGTGCGGCGGCAGTCAGCGAGATCGCCACCAGATTGCGTTCGGCCTCGATCGACACGCCTTGCGTGCGCTGGGTCAGATAGGAGTAGCTCAGACTCGCGGACAGCCAGGACAAGAGCGACCAATCCAGGCCGGCCCCCAGCTCGTAGGTCGACACGCGCACCAGGCGATCGGTGGTGCGTTCCGGAATCGAAAACGTGCGGGAATACCCGACGAGCGCGTTCCATGACGCGCGAGTCCCCAGGTTCTTGACCAGTCTTGCCGTCAGTCGCTGCGTCAGTGTCACGTTCCTCGTCACGCCGCCGCCGGTGCCCGCCCCACGGTGGTAGCGGAGAGTCAGCTTCCCGTCGCGGAGGGTCTCCGTCGCGCCAAGATCCATCGTCAAGCGGAGGCGGTCGTCCTCGATCGCCATCACGCCCAGATTCCCGTCGACGGTCCGCGTCGGACTCATGCGGTATTCCGCTCCGCCGGAGATGCGCAGGGTCACCCGGTCGTCGGGTGGAAGCTCGAAGAGCGCCTCGGGAGGCGATTTGAAGGTCGTCACACTCCGCCCGGGTCTCAGCGTGAGGGTAAGGAGTTCCGACCATCGATGGCGAAGTTCCGCGGAGAGGTCGCGGACCGACGAATCCTGCATTTGGACTTCAAGCCCGGGCGTGACGTCGATGATGTCGGCCAATCGCGCGAGATCGAACGGCTCGAAATGGGTGCTGCTGAATTGGTAGGCCAGCGTCCCCGTCGTATTGAGGCTCCACTGATATCCCAGCACGGCCCCCGCCCGCTTGCGCACCGCCTCCACCCGCGGCAATTGAATGCCTTCATTGCCCTCGCGCAGGGCCTCATCATAGGAGAACGCCGGAAGTTCAGCGCCCCGATTGACGCCCGCGGACAATTCGAGGGTCAGTCCGGTGGCCACGCTCTCCAACCAGGGAAACGCCGCATGGGCCGCCGCGGATTCCGAATAGCGATTTTCGGCACTCCGCTGATGGTATTCCTGCGTGCCCCGATAGGACGCATCGAACGTCATGCTTCGTCCCTCATAGGCCAATGCGAGCCCCGGTGAAACGGACGTCGAGAAGTCGCCGACTTTGGCATACTGGAGGAAAAAGAGGTTGTCGGTATAGTACTCGGCCACCGACAGCGACGGCGTGAGGGTCACCGCCGCGTGGCCCGCTCGCGCTCCGCCCAACAAGGCGATCCCCAATGAGACGCCGCAGACCAGGCGCTTCAACGCCCCACCACGTCGGCGACCGGTTGTTCCCCCGGCTCCACCCGCGACACGCAGATCCGGTGCTTGCCCGACGGCAGGACCGGAATGGAGCGCACCGTGGTCAGCGTCACCTGCATCCCCTCGCCCACGGCTTCGTGCAAACGGCGCAGCACATAGGCATCCACGGTCGGATGCACGTCGGGCCGCTTGACGATCTTCACGGTCAAGGCATCACGGCGCTCCTGCACCACCTGGAATTGCGTGATGGCCTCGATGGGATAGAAGATCTCGGCAATGTCGTCGGCAAAAATGTAGCGTCCGGCCGGGGTGACGATCACATCGCTGACCCGCCCTTTGACGTCGCCCAATACGGGCATCGACCGCCCGCACGCACACCGCCGGGCGATCGGCACCCCCAGGTCCCCGATCTGATAGCGGATGAAGGGCATCGCGTAATTGTGGAGATCGGTCACGATGGTCGTGCCGGGATGCCCGTCGAGCGCCGGGCCGGTCGCGCCCTCAAATTCGGCGTAGACATTCTGATGATTGATGTGCAAATTGCCGTGGGCGCACTCGCCGGCCAATTGTCCGATCTCTTGGGACGCATAGCGATTGAAGACCTTGCACCCGAAGGCCTGTTCGATGATCCGCCGCTGAGCGGGAAACAGCATCTCGGCGGTGGTGATCACTCCCAACGCCCCGAACAGGCTCCGGCCGCGCCCGACCAAGTGCCGCGCCACCGCGAAGAGCGCATTGGCGTAGCCGACGAAGAGGACGGGCCGAAAGGTCGTCATCAGGTCGGCGAACCGGTCCATCGCGGCGGCATCCATCTGGTGCACATTGAGCCGCAGTTCATTGATTCCGACCCGGGCCGCCCGGCGATACACCCGCCGCTTGAACGTCGGCGCGTCGAGCGACCCCCACAATCGCACCAACGGATCCCCGGGGCGCCATCCCGTCCAATCATGGAATCCCCAGGTATTGCCCACTTCCGCGGCCTTCCGCTCGGCATCGATGACGAGCCGGGTCGGCTGCCCGGTCGACCCTCCGGAGGAGGCCGACAGCAGCGGGGCGCCGCGATAATTCCGCGCCATCAATGACGCACGATGTTCCTGAACCGCCGCTTTGGTGAGCACCGGAATCCGGCGCACATCCGCCTCGCTCTTCACGTCGCGGGGCGTCATGCCGCAGCGATCGAAGACCTCGCGGTAATACGGCACTTCCTGATAGGCATGGGTGAGCAAGCGCCCCAGCCGCAGCCATCGGCGATGCCGCGCCTCGTCGGGCGACATCCACTGGGTTTCCAGAAACTCGTGGTAATGGCGAAACACGTCGTCCAAACGATATCCGTGCCATCGCATCCAGAACGCGTGCGCCGCGTAGTGCATCGGGGACATCATGACGGTCTCGCAGAGGGACGTGAACGGGAGGAAGAGTCATAGGCCATGTGCCGATAGACGGGGCGATCGGCCCAGAACACCGCCTTCGCGTAGGCGGCCATCGTCGACGGCATCAGCCGGCGCTTGGTCGCGAAGATCCGAAAGAGCTGCGTGGCGATCCAATGGGGCGAGGCGCGCCGCCACCGTTCGGCCCATCGACCTCGCGCGCGTGCCGGTCGGGGATCTACCTCGCCCCGCATTCGAAGGATATTCCGGGCGGCGATGGTCTCCGCCACCTCGCGGACCGACCGCGTCCTGGTGGAGGCCGCGACCAGATACTCCAGTTTCCGGGCGAAATCGGTCGTGACGAGGCGGACGATCCGCTCATCGGATAATCCCATGCCGTGCCAGGTGAGGCCCAAGACCCCGCCGCAATTGGCGACAAAATCGGGGAAGATGATCCGTCCCCGACGGATCAATGCCTCTTCCGCTTCCCCGGTGATCGAGAGGTTGCCTCCCGGGACGATCACCGCGGCCCGCACGTGATCGACGTTGTCGCCGCGCACCGCGTGTGGTTTGCCCGCCAGGACCAGCACATCGACGTCCAGACCGAGCATCTGCTCGATCGACATCGGCTCCCCGTCGCGATAGTGCAGGACACAGGCATCGCCATGGCGATCCTTCAGGTCCCGCAAGCGCTCCAGATCCAACCCGCGCGGCCGGAAGACGGCCCCTTCGAGGGTCGAGACCGCCACCGGACGCGCGCCGAGCCGGGCGAGTTGACGCGCCGCCTCGGCCCCGACCTTGCCGAATCCCTCCACCGCCACCGTGGCCCCCCGCAGCGCGATCCCCACCTCCCGACACAACACCTCCACGGCGGCGACCGCCGTCATGGCGGTATACCGGCCGGAGCCGGCGCCATCGGATTTCGCGCCGCGACACCCGGCGGATTCCATCACGCAGCCCACGTCCCCGGGATCGGTTCCGATGTCCTCCCCCGGCCGATACAGCCCCGAGCCGATCACCTCGCGGAATTCCCGACCGAACGATTGCATCACCGCCCGGCGTTGCGCGGGGGTCGGGGTTGCGGTCAGTCGAATCCCCGCCTTGGCGCCGCCGTAATAGAGGTTGGCGAATCCGAATTTGAGCGTCATCACCCGCGCCAGGGCCGCCACTTCGTCCTGCGCCACGTGCGGGCTCATCCGAATCCCGCCCGCGGCCCGGCCGTTCAGCGCACTGTCGACCACGATGAATCCTTCATAGCCCAATTCCGGCTGCACCGTCCGGTAGATCCGGGGGAAGTCCGTGGTGGTCTGGTCGGACACGAGCGGTTCTCCTCTTCTCTGGTTGGGCAAGAACATGTTCAATCCTTCGTCAATATCCGTTCGTCCGGTCCACGACATTGAGCAGCGGCGCCCCCTGCTGAAACCGTCGGAGATTCTCCCGCATCAGCCGGGCGACTCGCGGACGATAGTCGGTGGTGATCGCCGACACATGCGGCGTCACCAACAGATTGGGCACGCTCCATAACCGGCTCCACCGGCTCAGAGGCTCCTGCGAAAACACGTCCAGCGCCGCGCCGGCCAAGGCGCCGGTGCGGAGCGCGCCGACCACGGCCTGAACATCCAGGAGTTCGGCGGGGGACACGTTGACCACGATCGCGCCCGGTTTCAGCCGCGCGATCGCCGGGCCATCCACCATCCCCCGCGTCCTCGCGGTCAGGGGGGCGCATATCGCCAGCGCGTCGCACGCGGGAAGCAGCTCGCCGAAGGCCTCGAACGGCACCACCCGATCGATGCCCTCCGGAACCGGCGCCCCGGCCGTGCGGCTAACGCCCACGACCCGCATCCCCAGCGCCTGGGCCCGTACCGCGAGGGCGGCGCCGATGTGCCCCAGGCCGACGACGACGAGCGTCTTGCCGCTTACCCCCCCGGCGGTCACCTGGCGCCAGCGCCGCCGGCGTTGATTCAGGATCACGCGATGCAGCCCGCGCGACAAGGTCAACAGCGCCCAGACCATGTAGTCGGCCACGCTGTCGGCGTAGATCCCTTTGGTATTGGTGATCGTCACCCCCGACCCGAGATGCGGGGAGGCGACCAGATCATGGGCGCCCACGGAGATCAGTTGGATCCATCGGAGCTTGGGCAAGCGGAGCAGCGACTCGGGAAAGCGCCACCCCATCAGCACCTCCGCATCCTCCATCTCATGGGTCCGCCCCTCGCCATCGCCGGCGATCGCCACCTGAACGCCAGGCTCGCCGGCCAGCGCGGCGGCCCAGGTCTCTGCGCCGTCTCCGTGCAGGGCGATCTTCATCGCGAGACCGACTCCCCCACCGCCGGCCGCAACGCCGCGCGACCGGGGGCGGTGAAATACCGGCGCACGATCTGTGCGACCCACGCCCGCGGCGCGCAGGCCAACGCCAGCACCGCATAGGCCGCCCGTTGGCGCGGCCGCTCCATCAGGCTCCGCAGCGCGAACCGCATGGCGCGCCCCCGCTCGCCGCGCCCCAGATACTCGACCGCAATCCGGTGAAAGTAGTAGGCGCGCTGGGCTCGATAGTACCGGCGGTGTTCCGCGCGAAGCGACTGCCCTTGCCCGTAATACGCCTCTTGCGCCGACACGATGCGTTGATACCGTTCGGCGACGTAGGTCGGTCCCGACAGCCGCCGCCCTTCCTGCCATTGGCCGTAACAGATGCTCGGGAGATCCAGATAGCCGATCCATCTGGTCTGAGCCAGCCGGATGAAAAAATCGACGTCGCTCCAGCGCGCGCCTTCGGTAAACCGACCCAGTCCTTCGGTGGCCAACAAGACCGTCGACGGCATGAGAAACGGTTTGACCCACAAGTGCTGCAGAACCGGTCCGTAATAGACCGCGGTGTCGGGATCCACGTGGCGATGCGCCACCCCCAATTCGCGCAGCGTGGACCGGTAGGGGAAGAAGCGCGATTTCCCCAACCCGTAGCGCCGATCGAAATCGTCGAACGCGTCCGACACCATCCGGTCGTGGCGCCCCCGTTCGCCGACGCCGTCCATATCGGTGAACAAGCCCCCGAGCCGCGGGAGGGCCTTCATCACCTTGAGCTGCAGTTCGAGCTTGAAGGGATACCACTCATCGTCGGAGTCCAGAAGGCCCACCCAGCGGCCCGTAGCCCGCGCTAATCCCGAATTCCGGGCCGACGCGAGGCCCCGATTGGCCTGGCGGATTATCGTCACCGGAGGACCGTACGATTCCAGAAGTTCGGACGTCTCGTCCTCCGATCCGTCGTCCACCACGATGACCTCGTCCGCGGCTTGGGTCTGGACCACCACGCTGCGGATCGCGGCGGGCAACGTGTCCGCGCGGTTGAACGTGGGGATGATGACGCTGAGGATGTCCTCAGACATGCACCGCCTCCGCGGCACGATCCACGAACGCCCGGTGCCACAACTCCAACACCAGGAGACTCCAGATCCATTCGCTGTAATCGCGGCCGCCCTGCGCGTGATGGGTCAGAATCGTCCGCACCGCCCGCTCGCGGACGTAGCCGCGCGCCAGGGTCCGGCGATCCAGCAGGACCTCGGCGGCATAGTCCCGCAACTCGCGCCGAAACCACCCCGCCTTGGGAATCGCAAATCCCTGCTTGCGTTTGGTCAAGACCGACGGCGGCAGCAGGGGCGCCGCCACGCGGCGCAGCACGTACTTGGCCACGCCGTCTCGGATCTTCAGGGAGACCGGCAGCGTCGCGGCGTATTCCACGACGCGATAATCCAGCAGCGGCGACCGCACCTCGAGCGAATTGGCCATGCTCATCCGATCCACCTTGGTGAGAATATCGGCCGGCAAATAGTGCAGGGTATCCACGTATTGCCGGCGGCTCACCGGATCCAACCCCGCGGCCTCCTCCAGCAGCGCCGCTCTCCCGGCGCCGGGGTCCTGCGATCGACACGCCGCCGCGAGTTGGGGTGAGAGCAGGCGGTCGCGGATGTACGGATAGACCCCGAGCGACGAGGCCCCGTCTCCGTCTCCCCGCCCGAGGGCATAGAGATAGTTCCACCCCGGCATCGTAAACGGCGCGGCCCGCAGCGACGGCAGTAAGAGTCCCCGGCCCAACCACGAGGGCAGGCCGGCTCCCGACGGTTCCGGCCGCTGATAGCGCGTGTACCCCGCGAACACCTCATCGCCGCCGTCGCCAGACAGCGCCACCGTCACGTGCTCGCGCGCCGCCTGGCAGACCGCAAACGTCGGGATCGCAGAGGAATCCGCGAACGGCTCGTCCAGATGCCACACCAGGCGGGGCAGCAGGTCCACCGCCGACGGCGACACCACCATCTCGTGATGGTCGGTACCCAAATGTTTGGCCACCACCCGGGCATCGTCCAGCTCGGAGTAGGACGACTCGTCGAACCCGATCGAGAACGTGCGCACGGGACCCGACGCGGCCCGCGCCATCAACGCCACCACCGTGCTGGAATCCAGTCCTCCGCTCAAGAACGCCCCCAGCGGCACGTCGCTGGCCAACCGGATGGCGACCGCGTCTTCCAGTAGCGCGCCCAGGCGCTCAACGACCTCTTCCTCGCGGGGCGGAGGCCCCTCGGACGGGGTCATGGTCAATCGCCAATACCGCTCGACCCGCACCTGCCCGCGTTCCGCGATCAGCCGATGCGCGGGCGGCAACCGATACACGCCCTGGATGATGGTCTGCTCGCCGGCAATATGGCCGTAGGTCAGGTATTCGAGCAACGCGGAGGGATCGACCGTGCGCTCGATGCCGCCGTACGCCAGCAGGGCCTTCAATTCGGATGCGAAGATCAATCGCGTGCCGTCGTGGTGATAGAACAGCGGTTTCTTGCCCAAGCGATCGCGGACCAACACCAGCCGCTCGGTCTCCGCGTCCCAGAACCCGGCCGCGAACATCCCATTGAGGTCGGGGAACGCCTCCACTCCCTTGCGGCGGTACAGGGCGAGCAAGACCTCGGTATCGCAGCGACTCCGGAACGACTCGCCGGCAGCCTCCAACTCGCGCTTCAATTCCGGATAATTGTAAATCTCTCCGTTAAAGACGACCCAGGTGCGCCCATCGGCCGTCCCCATCGGCTGCCGACCCAAGGTGCTCAGATCCAGAATGCGCAGACGCCGATGCACCAGCCCGACCGGCCCTTGCACGTGAATCCCTTCCTCATCGGGCCCGCGATGGGTCATCGCGTTCCCCATCCGCGCCAATCCCTCGCGCGAAGGCCGCCCGTCACCGAATTCCACCACCCCGCCGATACCGCACATGGTTAGATCCCGCTCACGGTTGAAAGGTTCAAATCGTTCAAGAGTTCAAGGGTTCAACGGAATTGATCCGCGCCGACGCCTTCGATCGGA
>JBDSOK010000051.1:0-3663 GCA_039914845.1 Nitrospiria bacterium
TCGTGCGCGAGCGGGAGCAGGCCGCTCGTCAGCCGGGCGGCGGTGTTGGAGGATTCGGGCGGGAGGCCGCCGGCGGAGAAGATTTCAGCGATTTCTTCCGGGCGTTTTTCGGGGGCAGGCCGTTCGGGGAAGGTGGTTTCGGCGCCGAAGGGGGCCGGGGCCAGCAGGGAGAGGACACCGAACACGAGTTGTCCCTGACGATGGAGGAGTTGATTGCCGGCGGCAAACGCAGCCTCCGGCTGTCCGGGGGCGAGCTCTGTGCCGCCTGCGGCGGGAGCGGGCGGGTGACGACGACCTCCGGGCAGGGCCGCCGGCGCATCGTGGCGGCGATCTGCCCGACCTGCCGCGGCGAAGGAAAGATCGCACGGTCACAGACCGTCGAGGTCACGATTCCGCGGGGCTTGAAGGACGGCTCCCGTATTCGGCTCGCCGGTCTCGGCGGCCGGGGGGTGCAGGGCGGGAAGCCGGGCGATCTGTATCTGCGGGTGCGGCTCGTGCCCCATCAGGTCTTTCGCCCCGACGGATATGATCTGCACGCCTCCCTCCCGGTGTGGGATGATGAGGCGGTCCTCGGTGCGGACATCGAGGTGCCGACGCCGTCGGGAGGGGTGATGGTCCGGGTCCCCCCCGAGACCCAAACCGGCCGCCGCCTCCGCCTCAAGGGCAAGGGATTGCCCAAAGCCGGCGGAGAGGCCGGCGATCTGTACTGGGAAGTCGTGGTGACGACACCCCCGGAATTGACCGCCGACGAGCGCCAGCTCTATGAAGCGCTCCGCAAGCTCCGTGTCGAGCACGGCGGTCGCGACACGATCCGCCGAGACCTCAAGGTCTAGCCCGCTGCCTTGCGGCGCCGCCGAACCTTCCCGTATACTCGCCCCTGATGTTGACCTTACACCGCATTCGCAAGGCCTACGGGGGCCGCGTGCTCTTCGACGGCGCCTCGCTCCACGTGGGCGCCCGTGAGCGCGTGGCGTTGGTCGGACCCAACGGCGCCGGGAAAACCACGCTGTTTGAGATCATCGCCGATCGCCTCTCGCCGGACGAGGGCGAGGTCTTGGTGCAAAAAGGCGTGGTGATCGGGTATCTACCCCAGGAAATTATCGAGCTCAAGGGCCGCACCATCCTGCAGGAGGTGCTGTCGGTGTCGGCGGGGATCAATCGTGCCGAACACCGCATGACCGTGCTCCAAGTGGAAATGGCCGAAGCCGTCGGCGGGGAGTTGGAGGCGCTGCTCGCGGAATACGGCGACCTCCAACATCGCTTCGAGGCCCTGGGCGGATATAACGTGGAGGCCCAGGCCCGCGCGATTCTGACCGGACTGGGGTTTCGGCCCGAGGCCCTCGATCGGCCCACCGATCATTTATCCGGCGGCTGGCTGATGCGTGTGGCGCTGGCCAAGCTCTTGCTCCTGCACCCCGACCTCCTCTTGCTCGATGAGCCGACCAATCACCTGGACCTTGAGTCGGTCGTCTGGCTCGAAGGGTTTCTCGCCGAGTACGCCGGATCGGTCCTGCTCATTTCGCACGATCGCGAGTTCATGAATCACCTGGTGTCCCGGGTGATCGAGGTCGATCTCGGGCATCTGATTTCGTATCCCGGCACGTATGACGAGTATGTCGAGGCGCGCGACGCGGCGAAAGAGATGTTGATGGCGTCGTACGCAAATCAACAGAAACGCATCCAGGAGATTCAGCTCTTCGTCGAACGCTTTCGCTATAAGGCGACCAAGGCCCGCCAGGTGCAGAGCCGGGTGAAGATGCTCGATAAGATCGACCGGATTCGGATTCCGCCCGAACGGAAGAAAATCCGGTTCGGATTTCCCCAGCCGCCGCGAAGCGGTCGCGAAGTGGCCGTTCTGGAATCGGTGCGCAAAGCCTATCCCGGCCGTGTCATTTACGAGGGCCTCGACTTCACGATCATGCGCGGTCAACGGATCGCGTTCGTGGGGCCCAACGGTGCGGGGAAATCGACCTTGCTCAAAATGCTGGCCGATGTCCTGCGGCCGGATGGAGGCACCATCACCTACGGCCAGAACGTCACCGTCGCCTATTACGCGCAGCATCAACTGGAGTCGCTCGATCCCAAGGCGACCGTGCTGGAGGAGATCACGGCATCGGCGCCGGATCAGGAGATTCCGTATTTGCGCGGGATCTTGGGGGCCTTCCTCTTCTCCGGGGACGAGGTGAGGAAGCGGGTGGGCGTCTTGTCGGGAGGGGAAAAGAGCCGACTCGCGCTGGCCAAGATGCTGGTGCGACCCGCCAATCTGCTCCTGCTCGACGAGCCGACCAACCACCTGGACATTCCTTCGCGCGACGTGCTGGAAGATGCCTTATTGGAATATACTGGAACACTGTGTTTTATTACCCACGATCGCCACTTCATTCACGCCGTGGCGAACACGATCGTGGAGGTCAGCGGCGGGTCCGCAGCGATCTATCCGGACGGTTATGAGTATTACTTGGACAAGAAAGCCCTCCAGGCCGCCGAGGCCACGGCCGCGCCGTCCCCGGAGCCGACTCGGGCATCCGCCGCTTCGGAGCCGGTGCGCGGCGGCGGGACAGGCAAGGATCAGCGGCGGAAAGGGGCGGAAGAGCGGGCCCGTCGGTCGGCCCAGACCAAACCTCTCAAGACCCGCTTGGATGCGCTCGAGCGCGACCTGGCGTCGAAGGGCCGGGAATTAGAGCAATTGACCGCCCAGTTGGGCGATCCCGCCCTGTATCAAGACAAGGCCCGTTTCTTTGCCGCGATGGAGGACCACGCGCGGCTCAAAGGCGCCGTCGAGCGGATCACGGCGGAGTGGGGCGAGATGCAGGAACGGTATGAAACGCTGATTCGGGACACCGGGACCGAGTAAATCACGAACCGACTGTGCGTTCCAACAGCACGATTTCTTCTCCGTCGGGTCCCGCAATCATGGCGGCCCGTTCGCCGGGCACCGGCTCGTAAGGCGGTTTGACGATCGGGATGCCTTGAGCGCGGAGTCGGCCGACCTCGCGGTCAAGATCGGCAACCAAGAAGCCGAGCGCGAGCGGTCCGACGGTGTGGGGGGACCATCCGGCGGCGAGTGCCTGGCCGGGTTTTGCGCCATAGAGCTCGATTCGGCCTGCGCCGCATTGGAGCCAGACAATGTCCCGGCCCTTGGCGGTGCGCTCCTCCTTGAGGACCGTGCAGCCGAGCACGGTTTCATAGAATCGGCGGGCTTGGGCCAGGTTGGCGGTTTGGATCGCCACATGGTGAAACGCGAATCGTTCGCCGGCCGAGATCATGCGCGGCAGTATACCAGAGCGCGTTCGCCGGGCGCACCATTGACCGGACGGCACAAGGAGAATCATGATGCGCTCGCTCATTCGACTGATCGTGTGGCTGATGGGATTGGGGCTGGTCGTGTTGATCGGCTCCCACTGGGTCTTCGCGCCGCAGTACACGGTCTCCACCGAAGTCCTCATCCAGATGGCTCCTGAACGTGTGTGGAGAAAAGTCGGCGATCTCAGCCAGTGGCCGTCGTGGGTCAAAGGTCTCGAGCGGTTTGACGTTGCACCAAGTACCGGCCAAGGCGGCGTCACCGCCAATGCTCGCATCTATACCGGTTTCCAGGGGATCGATCTCGTTGTCCGGGTCGTCGAATCCCTGCCCGATTTGCGCCTGCGGTACGAAATCAATGGA
>JBDSOK010000067.1:0-3938 GCA_039914845.1 Nitrospiria bacterium
CGGAGCCCCGAAGGGGTGTTCGACCTGACGGGCAACGTCATGGAATGGACGTCGGACTGGTTCGATGAGCGGGCCTACGCGACCGTGCCGGCGTCGGATCCTTCCGGTCCCCCGCGCGGCGTCGAGCGCGTCATTCGCGGGGCGTCATGGAACGATTCCCTCCATCGCGGACGCACCACCACCCGATTCAAGATGCGTCCCGACTATCTGGACATCACGATTGGCTTCCGTTGCGTGCGGTCCGCCGAGCCATTTCGGCGGGCGCAACCGCCGGCGACCCGGGAGTCTTCACGCGCGCGTTTTTCGCTTGACAGCGGATAGGGCCTTCCCTATAATGCCGCTGTCTTTTTCTCATGAAATACTCGTCAGGACTTTCTGGAGGCCCTCTGCATGGAAAAGAAATCGCGTACCGAGCAGGAGTCCGGGAGCCGCGCCGGCGCCATCATCTACATCGTGGTCGGGATTATCTCGCTCTGGTTCTTCTATTGGTTCGGCAATATCGGCGGATCGACCTACACCGGCCATTAACGTCAGGGATGATCGAACGCTCTTGACCGAAAGGATCTGGCAATCATGAAGACGGTGATGATGTTGGCGGTTACGATGACCGGATGGTTTTTCTATTTCCAATTCATCGATTGGTTATTCATGAAAATTCAAGGACTGAACTATTTTACCTTTTTGGCGATGTAGGGACGTCGTTCCCGCCGTCTTCATTCGTATCGGCATCTCAATCTGTTGTGAGGCCGGTCGGGAGTGCTCTGTACTGAGAGATGATTCCGCCGGTTCGAGCGTTGACCGGCTCTACCGGCTATAAAGAGGAGAAAGCTATGAAGCTGATGAGAGCGGTGGGGAAGGGGAAGAGGGTCGGGTCCCTCGTGATGCTGGGCGTGATGGCGGCGTTATTGCTCCTCCCCCTTGCGCTCGTGTTCGTGCCGGAATCTTCGTTTGCGGAAGAAACGGCAGCCCTCGAATGCCCCGACGGAAAAGGCAAAGACGTCTACTTTAAAGTCGAGGGCTGTATATCGGGTCCTCCGGCTCCTCAAACCACGGCGAAGGACTACCCGGCATATGACCTGCCGTATCCGATGAGTGAGAGCCGGGTCATCGTGTGGACCATCGCGCAGCAGCATCTTTACTTTGGAAGCTTTGTCCTGGCCGTGCCGATCTTTTGCATGATCATCGAATTGGTGGGGATCATGTCGAAGGACCGGGCCGCAGGGCGGCGGTATGACGATCTGGCGCACGACTTTATCCGGATCAGCCTCACTGCCTATTCCGTGACCGCCATCTTGGGCGGCCTCCTGCTGTTCACCTTTATTTCGCTTTACCCGGTGTTTTTCGCCTATCTGACGTCGCTGTTCAAGCCGTTCATGCATATTTATGCGTTGCTCTTCCTGGCCGAAAGCGGCACCCTCTACATCTATTACTATGGGTGGGACCGCATGAACGACGGCGGGTTCTTGAAGTGGATCCACGCCACCCTGGGCATTTTGCTCAACGTCTTCGGCAGCACGTTGATGATGCTGGCGAATTCGTGGAGCAGCTTCATGATGTCGCCGGCTGGGGTCGACGAGAAAGGGCAATTCCTCGGCAATCTGGTTCACCTGCTCCATAACGCGCTGTGGAATCCCCTCAACGTCCACCGCATCATCGGCAACATGGTGTTCGGGGGCGGAATCGTGGCCGCGTATGCCGCGTATAAATTCCTGTCGGCCAAGACCGAGCAAGAGAAGGCCTATTACGACTGGATGGGTTATATCGCGATGTTCCTCGCGGTGGCGTCGCTGATTCCGCTGCCGTTCGCCGGCTATTGGCTGATGCGGGAGGTGTACGCGTACCGGCAGCAGATGGGGATCACGCTGATGGGCGGCTTGCTCGCGTGGCTCTTCATCATTCAGGCGGTGTTGATCGGCGCGCTGTTCTTCACCACCAACTACTATCTCTTCAACGGCATGGGTCGCATGCGCGGGTCCGAGCCGTATCGCAAATACATCAAGTACATCCTCTTCCTGACGACCGCGGCGTTTCTGGTCTGGCTCACCCCGCACACGCTGGTCATGCGCGCCGCCGAGCTCAAGGCGATCGGCGGTCAGCAGCATCCCGTCATCGGGAATTTCGGCGTCATGTCGGCCAAGAACGGGGCCGTCAATACGATGCTGATGACCACGATCATCTCGTTCATCCTTTATCAGCGCAGCAACAAGATCATCGCGGTGCCGTGGGCGGCGTGGGGCAACGCGGCGATGATCAGCATGTTTGCCGTGGCCATGGTCAACAATTGGTGGTTGGCGATTATGGGGTACTTCATCCCGGCGAACGTCCGGGTGGGGTTATCGGTGCCGCAGGTGATGGGCACCCTGACGTGTCTCTTCGTCGGTCTGGCCATCAATGCCGCGATGATGAAGGGCGCCAGGCTGACCGGTCCGGTCGAATGGGGCAAGATCTCCGTGCGATCCCAGTACGGCCTGTTTGCTCTGGCCGTTTCGTTCACGTGGTTGATGGCCCTGATGGGGTACATCCGCTCCTCGGTGCGTCTCTTCTGGCATGCGATGGAGGTGTTCCGCGATAACTCTCCCTGGGCCTTCACGCACGCGATCGGATTTGCCGCCAATGTCATGTCGCTTAACGTGCTTATTTTCTGGGTCTTTACGCTCTTTGTCTTCTGGCTCGGCGAGTTCTCATCTCACCGCCAAGTGCCGTCCATGGTCGATGAGCGTCAACCCGTAGGCTTGGGGCACCCGGTCATCGCCGGGGGATCCAAATAAACTGATCGTGGCCGGTGGGGCCTCGTGATGGCCCCGCCCCTCATCGACTAGGAGAACAACGGTGATTCCAGGAAAATTAGGCCTAGCCGTCGGGATTGTGGCAAGTATCGCATTCATCAAGTGGTTCGGATCGGGTGGAGGGACGTTTGGGCTGGCCGTCACCCTCTTGCTCAGCGCGGTCTTTCTCATGTGGCTCGGGTACATGATGCCCCGCGCCCGGATGATTCTGGTCAGCGTGGGATTCTTTACAATGATGAGCGGGATTTTCGCCACCTACTCCAATTGGTTGCCCCAGGTTCGCGGCGAAGTGCCGCCGGTCGAGGCGGCGGGATCCGGGATGAAGGCGGAGGATATGCCGACCGACAAGTTGGCCGAAAAGGGCGAGATGTTGATCTTCGGCGAACTGGGCACCTTGCACGGTCAGGGCAAGGGCCAATGTCCGCTCTGTCACGGATTCAAAAAAGGCGACGTCAGCGAGCGGGCGCCCAATCTCGCGGGAATCCCCTCTCGCGGGGCGGAACGGATCAAGGATCCCAGATATTTGAAGCCGGATTCCGTTCAGGTTGAGAGCTTCTCCGGGAGCGGGCGGGCGACGTCTGCGATCGAATACATCGCCGAGTCTCACTCGTGTCCGAATTGCTTCGTGGTCGCCGGATTCGGAGAGAAGGGCAGCAATGATCGCAGCAGTCCGATGCCCCAAGTCCACAAAGCGCCGATTCAGTTGACGATCGACGAGTTGATTGCCATCGATACGTGGATGTTTGTCCGCGAGGGAGAAGAGGCTCCTCCGGTCGCGGACCTCCGTGCCGCCTATGAGAAGTTCATTCCGGCCGGGGATCGTGCCGAACCGGTGAAGGAAGCCGCGTCCCCCACAGGCGGCGCTCCTGCCGGTCCGATGATCGCAACCGGCGCCGACAAGCCGGAAGAGATGATTATGAAAATGGGATGCGTGGCCTGTCATAAGATCCCTACCACCGCGGCCAAGTTCGGAGCCGTCGGTCCGTTGCTCATCGAAAAAACCATGGCTCCGAAGCGCTTGGCCTCAGCCGAGTACAAGGCCCAGGTCAGGGCCGGGAAGGCTCACGCCACGTCGCCGAAGGAATACGTGATCGAATCGATCGTGAATCCCAGCGCGTACATCGTCCCGGATTACGTCCAGAAGTCGAATCC
>JBDSOK010000088.1:0-17587 GCA_039914845.1 Nitrospiria bacterium
GGAGCTATGGGAGCGTCGCAGCAATGGCAATGGGCTTTTCATTATGCCGCGCGGCAAGGATTGGGCGGCAATTCGGGAGAAGACAAAGAAGCAATCCAGTGAGGAAAATCAACTGTCGTGAGAGTCAAACCGGTGATGATGCATACCGATCCCATTACGCTTAATCAGGGAGCAAAACGATGACAACCAAACGCGGAGCGAACCAAGGGGGTCAGAGTACATTTTCACGCGAAACTCTGCGATCAGCCGTCGGCCGACTACGGTTGCCATCTCATCGTGGAAGGCAAGTGACCGAGCGAACCTATCAAGAAAAAGTACTCTGACCCCGATGGGTCTTCTGGCGCCTTCTTGGGGGAGAGCGCCGATGTGCGCCGCGGCGGATTACGACGTCGCCTCTCGTGACGACATACCCGCATCAATCTCGTCGGCCCGGTGCGCGCCGATGCTTACAGCAGCCGAATATCCAGCGCGCGTTCGATCAGCCACATCCCCGCGACCACCGCGATGATCGCCGAGCCTCCGATGAGCGTGAATCGTTGATACATCCACGAACGCCGGAAGACGAAGGCGAGCGGGAGAAAAGCCGCCACCAGCGCGAGTTGACCGACCTCGACTCCGAGATTAAATCCCACCAAGGCCCGTAAGAGCGCGTGTTGGGGAAGCCCCAGATCCGCCAAGACCGCGGCAAACCCAAATCCGTGAATTAACCCGAATCCGAACGCGACCATCCAGAGACGCCGGTGGAGCAGCGGATAGACATTATTGGCCGCACCGAGCACCACCGAGGCGGCAATCGCCGACTCCACCCAGCGTGAGGGAAGATGAATCACCCCCAGCGCGGCGAGACTTAAGGTGATGGAATGCGCCACGGTAAATCCGGTGACGATCTTGAGCACGCTGACGAAGGCCGGACGAAAGGCTTCCACCGCGCGCCAACGGCCTTGGGCCCGTGTCAGCACCGAGGGCAACAAGAGCGCCAGCAGAAAGAGGAGATGGTCGAACCCCATCCAGATATGCCACACCCCCTCGCGGCCGAAATCGACGAATTGGCGCCACGGCTGGAGGACCCCGAGATCGAAACGCTGGAGGGGATGGTCGGGACCGAAGACGGCGGTCCGTGTCTGCCCCTGATACTCCAATCGGAGGAGACCGCGGTGCTGCGGATCGAGATCGGCGAAGAGGTGGTACCCCAACTCCACCGCATGAGGGTCTTTCCCGCAGTCCGCCGCAAAACGGAGGACCGTATAGGTGCCATCGGTATGGCGATCAACCAGGTGTGCGGACGACACGCTGGGACACGGGCGACCATCGGCGACGATGGACAGACGCGACAGCAAATACGCGGCAATCTCCGTGTGACGCGCCCGCAATTCGCCCCAGGTAATCGTTCCATCGTCATTGGGATCCAGGCCGATCGCATAATCGAGGTCACGGAGCGCCACATCCCATTGCCCGTCGATATGTGGGCCGACGATGGCGAGGGACAGGTAGCTGTCGCTGGGTTTGTGGGCGCCCGCGGGAACTGGGACCAGTGCAACCCCCAATGCGAGCACGAGGCACAGACCGGTCCGCATCATCATCGAGGGCCGAGTTGGTCGCGTAAGCGCTGAAGGGCCGGGTCTTCCAGCCGCGTCTCGCTCAACCAGTCGAGCACCGGCCCGGCGGCAGCCGGCTGGTCCGCCGCGAGCGCGGCCTCCAACAGGATGCGCGCGTCTTCCGGTTCCCGCTGCACGTTCCAGTCGGCCTGTGCCAGCTTCAGCGCATCGTCAGGCTGGTGAAGCAGGTGCAGGGTGAAACGGGCCTCTTCGCGCAGATGCCGGATGTCGTTCCGTTGCCGGCCGGCCTCAAACCGAGCGCGCAGCATCTCGATGTGTTCGGCCAACGCTGGGGCGGAGACCTGCTGTTCGGCCAGGGCCAACCGCAGGAGCAGCGTATCCGAACGAGTCTCGTGTTGGAGGAGGGCCATCACTTCGGCGGACCGGCGGTGATCGATCAGAAAATCGGTGTAGGCTGCCAAAAGAAACGCGTCCTTCCGGCCCAGAGCCAACGCCTCGCGAAAGTGCGTCTCGGCTTCCGAGACCCGACCCAGGCGCACGGCCATATCGGCCAGCACCGTCAAGACCCAGAGTGTCGTCGTCGCATCCGTGGGGCCGGCTCTCTCGAACGCGTGCTGCAAATCCCGGTAGGCGGGCGCGGCGTTCCCGTGGAAACTCGCCACGCTATTTGCGCAGGTGGCCGCAAACAGCGCCAAAGACGGCGCCCGAGCCGCGGCCCGCACCAAGGGCTCGCAATGACGTTGCGCTTCGGGATATCGACCGCGTACCTGGAGAATCATGGCGCTGGTCATCCACGCCTGGAGATTCCCCGGTTCAGCGCGCAAGGCCGTGGCGAGGTCGGTGAGCGCCCCGTCGAAATCGTGATAGCTTTGGCGGATGGTCCCCTTCATGACCGACACCATCGCCGGAGCCTCCGTCACGTTCCACCATGGAGCCAGGACCGCCTGGGCATAGCCGTAGTAGCGGGGGTCACCATCCGCGCGTCCAAGTTCGATATACCGTTTGGCCATCGCGACGGCTTTCGGAACATCGGTCCCGGCGGCCGCCGATTCTTCGCGCATGCGCCGCAATTCCCGTGTCGATGGATCGCTTGGCTTGGCGCGGAGCCGTTCGAGCACGTCCGAATCGTGCATCGGCACAAAGGGCGCAGCCCCGGCCGTGGACCCCAAAACAAGAAACCAGGCGAGACAGAGTGGCCTCACGAGAGAAAGCGGGGGAGCCACTCGGCCTCCCCCGCTTCCAGTACGCGTGGCGTCGTCATCCATGCGATACAGCCCCGTATATCCCTTATAAGACAGGGTCTGGTTCGGTCGCCTCAGGGACGGTTTCGACAATCCCGTCGATATCCACCGCTTCGGTGTCGTCGGGGGCTGTCGAGACCATGGTCCCCACCGCGGCCATGAACCCATCGGGCGTTGACGTGTCAGCAACGGGCGAATCCCCATTACTATTGCCGCAACCCGCAAAGGCGAACATTGCCACGAGGCCGATTACGACTAGATAGGACTTGGTCATCTCAATTTCCTTTCCTCATGAGTGGCATATGGGTGAGATCCTCCTCGCCTAATTCGGCGAACCCGGAAGCGGGGTCTTCACATAAGGGAAGGTCTGATAGAACATGCCGGCATTGACCACCGCCCCGTCGGTATAGGGTTTTTGTCCGTCGGGCGCGTCCGCAGCCGGAAGGAGATACCCCATCGCCACCCGGAGGGCAATGTCTACGACATCATCGCCCGGCCGGCGGCCGTTCGGAAATCCAGCCGGATCGCAGCCCTCGTGGTCGAGCGTGAGCGCGCCGTTGACAAAGCAGAGCGCCGCGCCGAGATTATTTTGCTGGCCCGCCGGAGTTGCCGGCAGGCTGGTGTTCAGGCGCAGCATCTCTGCCGTGGCCTCGGTCTGATTGACACCCTCCACGCCGGTCAGAAAGACCGCGACTAGATCGGTCCGCGGAAACGTCGTCGGGGCGATCACGCCGAAGAGCGTTTCAATCAATGCCGGAAGCGTGGGGTTGGTGACATAGTCGGCGAACTGGGCGTCGTCCTTGGGTTTGGACGAGTTGAACGCGTCCTTGTCCTTCAACCCAATGACCACCTCATTGACCAAAGGCATTCCCAATCGCGAGACCTGGGCCCAGGGCCCACCTTCCTTGACGGGCTTGGCAAAACTCGATCGCGGGTTTATTAATCGGCCCTGACGAAGGCTCGCCGTCGTCCACCCACCGATCACCGGGTGGGCATCGGAAGCGAGGCAGCCGACCGGCACTTCGAGAATCAACGAGGTCACGTTCTTGCGGGCCAAATCATCTGCTTCACCGTTGACGGGACCCAACGGATTCAGGTTGATCAAGTCCAGCGTTTCGCCGACGTTGATGACGAAGGGATCCTTCCGTTGTCCGACGAACATCTTCGCCGTGCCGCTGCATCCCGGGATATTGATCGAATAGATATGCTGATCCGCGTATGCCCTGTAATCGGGAAGAGATTTTTCCCCGATATTATCGACCGGCTTGGCAAACGTGCTCGCGCCACCCTCGGCATTCGTGACCGATTCCACTTGGCCCGACCGCCGATTGCCTTTCACCCGCTTGACCGTATAGGTCTCGGTCACGTTCAGGTTGGCGGTACCATTGCTTCCGCCGACCGGCCCCGAATTGATCAACGGGATGCTGACCAACTTACCCCCGACCGAAAGCTGCGCGTCTTTGAGCGAATGCTGGAATCGGAATTGGAAGGTGACGTCCTCCTTGGCGTCCCCATCGTTGTCAAAATGGATCTCATACAGCGCGTCGGGATCCATCATGAAAAAGTTAGGCCCTCCCGCGGGATCCTGAAGCGGAAGATAATCGGCGACCACGGTCACAAACCCGGCCCGCCCGGTTTCGTAACTGTTGAACAGGTAAAAATCCGTCGCGTCGACCTTCGGCTGCTCGGTAATGAACGGCGCCTCGCGATGGCTCGAGGCCTGAGCTGGGGTGGCCGGCCACTCGAACGCGCCGAGGGCACCGGCGAGGGCACATCCCGTTGCCACGCGATACAGCAAGCGGAATGGCTGTTTATTCCGATATAGTTTCTCCATGGAAAGCTCCTTTGGCTGAAAATCGTCCTTTCACGATGAAGTGCCTGTCCCAATCGTCGGGTCCTTACTCCGAGAAAGACCGGTCATCGGAAGCGAGGGCCCTTGATTGAGGCCCATTTGACCCGCGCACCCTATCATCGAGAGGTTGCGAATAGGTTGCGCATGTGGAGAATCATCGACATACGTGGCTGAGCCCGAGAACCCAGGGCGGGTGCGACCGCATTGAGCCGGCGCATCGTGACTCGGTCATGATCCGAGGATTCGAGATGATGCGTGGAGCATGGAGAAGTGCTGATCTCTACGGGGGTAAAGGCCGCGTGCATCGTCGCGCTCGGCGTGCCGCCGCTGGGGCTCGCGGGATTTGAGGTGTTGTTGCTGGCCGCCGCGCGGCTACGGCTGCCTTACGACGACTTAGGCCGATGAGTTGAACGGACACCTCACAGCAGGCGCCTACCGGTGGCCTTCGCGATGAGCTCTTCCACTTGATAGGGCTTGCCGATGGAGTCCCGGAACCCATACTCAGAAAAATTGGCCATCACCGGATCATTACAGTACCCGCTCGAGACGATGGCATTGACCGCGGGATCGATGGCGGCCAGGTGCCCGATCGTTTCCGTGCCGCCCATGCCGCCGGGAACCGTCAGATCGAGAAATACCACATCAAAGGCTTCCCCCGCCTCGAAGCGCCGACGATAGATGTCCACGGCTTCTTCGCCGGTCGACACGCATGTGACACGATAGCCGATCTCCCCCAGGAGCTCGGCGACGAAGTTCCGGATGGTGGCGTCGTCATCCATGAGCAGCACGCGTCCGGTTTGGGGTGTTGCGGAGGTGAACGGCCCGTCGGTCTGCGGCGGGGTGGTCTGTTGGGACGCCGGCAGGTGGAGAAAGAACGTGGCGCCTTTCTCGCGGTGGGATTCGACGGAAAGATGGCCCTGATGTTTTTGGACGATCGAGTAGGCGGTACTGAGGCCGAGGCCGGTTCCCGTGGCTTTCGTCGTAAAAAACGGGTCGAAAATGCGCGTGAGATGCTCTGGAGGTATTCCCGTCCCTTCATCTCTGAAGGCGATTCGCACATAGCGTCCCGCCGCCAGGGTGAATCCCTCCGCGGCGCCGATGGTCACGTTTTCCGCTCGAATGTCGATGCATCCCCCGCCGGGCGTTGCCTGCTGGGCATTGATGATCAGGTTATTGATGACCTGGCTGATTTGGCCTTCGTCCGCCTCGACCGACCACAGATCCGGGTCAATATCCGCTCGAACCTCGACGTTGGACCCGCGCAACGCGAACGACGTCCACTCGAGGAGAACAGGCCCGAGCGCGACCGTTTTCTTCACCGGATTCCCGCCGCGTGAGAAGGTGAGGAGCTGCTGGGTAAGCGATCGGGCTCTCAGGCAGGCCTTCTCCGCTTCGGCCAGACGTCGAAAGGCCGGCGCCTCCGGCTTCGTGTCTATCTTCAGCAGATAGAGGTTGCCGACAAGCCCGGTCAGCAGATTGTTGAAGTCGTGGGCGATGCCGCCCGCAAGGACTCCCAGCGATTCGAGCTTACTGACCTTGAGTAGTTCCGTTTCCGCCCGCTTCCGCTCGGTCAGATCGCTCAGGGTGACGACCCACCCCCGGCTTGGGTGCCCCTGGAGGGACTGAACACGAACCAGAAGATCGAAGATCCGCCCGTCGGGGCGATGCAGGGTGGCTTCGCCCGGCGAGCCGTCCTGGCGCTCGGCGAGCGAGGCCAGCAGTGGGGGAGACGACCCGTTGACGTGATCGGGAAACCGGAGGGGAAACAGGTGGCCGAACGATCGCGAGACGGGGTTGGTGCCGCAGAGTCGAGTGGCGGCTTGGTTGGCCCGGAAGATCCGCTCCTGGTCATCGCAGACGACGATGGATTCCAGGATGTGGTCGAGCACCAGACGCGAAAATTCCTCGGACGCGATGAGATGATCCTGCTGCTTCTGCACGGTCAGATCGGTCACGACGACGCAAAACGCCGCGGTCTCATAGTCCAAGAGTTTCCTCATCGAAAACCGGGTGACCACCGAGGCGCCGGGAGTCTGCAGCCGCACCTCCGCCGTGGCTCCCTCATCAGCCCGGGTGAGCAGTGCATCGAAAACGGACACATCGTGGGGATGCACGAGCTGACGGATCGACTGGCCGATGAGATTTTCGAGCGGCACGGTGAGCAGATGCGCGAAGGCCTGGTTGGCGTACAGGATCGTCCCATCGGGGGAGATCGTGACCGCGCCCTCGTGCATCGTCTCGACGAAGACCCGATACGGATGGTCTGCGCCCTGCCGTGTGAAGACTTGTTCCCCGGCCGGTCCGGAGACCACGATGCCGTCCACGGCCCCGCTCCGAATGGCGTTGAGCGTGTCTTCGGCTTCTCTGAGGCGTGTACGGGTGTCGTCAAGATCGCGTTCTGCCTGACGGATCGAGTCCCGTTTTTGTGGTGGAGTTCCCACTTATGAGTTGTTCCCGGCCGCGGGAAGGTCCAATCCGATCAGGAGACGTTCTTCATCCGTCATGTCGCCGATCAAGCGGCGAACCGGAAGCGGCAGTTGTTTGAGGAGCGTCGGCGTGGCGATGATCTGTTCATTCGTGGCAAGATGGGGTTGCTGATAGATATCGATGACCGTGAGGTGATAGCGCCCTCGAAGGTGCCGGTCACACACCCGTTTGAGATTGGCAATGGCCCTGGTGGATTGAGGCGTCGTGCCGGTCACGTAGAGGCGTAAGACGAAGTCAGGCTCCCGATCGGCGCCGCTTGGCGTGTTGACGATCTCGACGTCCAACGATTTGAGGGGTCGGTGTTTCATGGCTTTATAAGGGCCGGAGGTCTAAGCCGACCAGCACCCGCTCGGTGTCCGAAAGATCGCCGATGATTTTTCGAATCGGCAGGGGCAATTTTTTCACCAAGGTCGGGATGGCGAAGATCTGGTCCGCCTGGGCCAGGGCTGGGTTCTTCACCAGGTCGATGATCTCGATCTTGAACTTCTCGGGACCGGGATAGTCGGCGCAAATTCGCCGCAGGTTGGCCAGCGCGGCCAGCGATTTTGGCGTCTGGCCGGCGATATACAGCCTGAGATAGCAGGGCGCATCCGACAGGCCGCCGTCCGTTGACGCTGGTCGGCCTCGTTTGGCTGGTTTCGTCATGTGTGCTTCGCCTTGGTGGGGTGAGGGCGGGTGCGGTGCACCGATTGGGATGCGGTGGGGGTGTCCGGGAGCTTTCGGCTTCGCTGCATCGCCGTGTTTTCGCTGCTCAGCCCCACCTGGATCGTGTGTTCTTTTTCCAGCGCTCGGGTGAGTTCATCCTCTTTGGTTTCGTACTCGGTTCGCAACGCCGAGACTTTGGCTTCGAGGATCTGGCGCTCGTGTTCAAGCCGGCGTTGAGTGGCCGCGATCTCCTGTTGACGCTCGGTTTCCAGCGCACGCGCGTGCGCGTCTTGCGCCAACCGCGCCGATCCGGTCAGGACGGCGCCGGTCCCCTGATACCCCGCCACCAACGAGATGCCCGTGCTCGTCAGCAAAAACTCGCGGACTTGGTTGGAGTGGGGTGTGCCGCGGGCTTTCAGCAGGTGGAGGATGCGATTCCGCTCACCGTTCACCTCGATATCTCGGAGGAGGATCCAGGCATCCATCAGAGAGGAGATGCCCGCCTCGGACTTTTCGAGGGCCGCTCCCCCGAGGGTGAGGCTGGTGAACATCGAGGTGACCTGGTTGGTCTTCAGAAAATCCAGCAAGCGACCCAACATGGCGTGGATATCGAGTTCGATGCCGGCCGCCATGAAATTGGTGATCGGATCGATAATGACTGTCTTCGGGTGCGCGTGTTGCACCCGCTTCTGGATGATCGCGAGGTGGGTTTCGAGTCCATGCAGGGCCGGCCGCGCCGCGTGAATCTGCAAGAGTCCTTTGTCGATCCACGGCTGAAGATCGATCCCGATCGAGCACATGTTGCGAACGATCTGACTTGCGGATTCCTCGAAGGCGAAGTACAGACACCGCTCGCCACGCCGGCAGGTGCCGTCGGCGAACGCCGCGGCAATGCTGCTCTTGCCGGTTCCCGCCGTGCCCGAAACTAACATACTGCTGGCCCGGTAATACCCCTCCCCGCCGAACATTGTGTCGAGCTCCGGAAGGCCGGTGGAGATCCGATCGGTCGGCACCGCGTGGCTCAACCCCATCGACGTGACGGGCATGACGGTCACGCCCGACTCATCGATCAAAAACGGATATTCGTTCGTGCCGTGGGATGAGCCGCGATACTTCACCACCCGCAACCGCCGGGTCGAGACCTGGTCGGTGATCCGATGATCCAGCGTGATCACGCAGTCCGACACATACTCCTCCAGCCCTTGGCGCGTGATCGTGTTGCCGTCGCCGCGTTCGCCGGTGATGATCGCCGTGACCCCCTTCTGTTTGAGCCATCGAAACAACCGTCGCAACTCCGCCCGCAGGATCGCATGATTGGGCAGCCCCGAGAACAGGACCTCGATCGTGTCGAGGACGACGCGCTTGGCCCCGATCGAATCGATGGCGTGATTGAGGCGCACGAACAAGCCCTCGAGGTCATATTCACCCGTCTCGGCGATCTCGCTGCGTTCGATATGCACGTAATCGATCCACAGGAGCTTCTTCTGGATGAGGTCCTGGAAGTTGAAACCGAGAGCGGCCACATTCTTTGCCAACTCGTCGGCGGTCTCCTCAAAGGCGACGAAGACCCCCGGCTCCCCGTGCTCGATCGCCCCCTTGACGAGGAACTCCACCCCGAAGAGGGTTTTTCCACACCCCGGGCCGCCGCAGATCAGCGTGGGACGTCCCCGCGGTAATCCCCCGCCGGTGACCTCATCGAACCCCTCAATACCGGTAGGAGCTTTTTGCAGCGGCTCGATCTTTGGCTTGGTTCTACTCGCGGTCACAGTGATCCTCCCACGTTTCGCACAGCGCAGAGATCGCCCCAGTCACACGATTGGTTGGGTGAGGTCTCAGGTCACAAAGGTTGTCAGGTAGGTCCGACGCCTCGATCGAAATCGGCCGACCGAACCAGCCGCGTGGTTCTCTCTCAACGCAATGGCTTGGACTGCCGGTCATGACACAAGACGAGAGGCTCGGGAGAACGTCCAATCATTCTTTCAGGGGGAGTTTGACTGGGAAGTGCGACATATCTTCACCTGAACGTTTCGAGCAAAAAAAACCCGCACACCCAATATGGATTGCGAATTGTGGCACACTCCTTGGGACGAACGCAAGGAGCGTCACTGACACTGCGCGGTGGGGCACGCTGTGCTCCCCGAGTGAGTGTCTCCATACCACACAAAAAGGGAGGCTACCATGTTCAAGGAGTTCAAGGAATTTGCCATGCGCGGCAACGTGCTCGACATGGCGGTCGGCGTGATCATCGGAGCGGCGTTTGGGAGGATTGTGTCGTCCGCGGTCGGCGATGTGCTGATGCCGCCGATCGGTCTCGTGCTGGGGAACGCCGCCTTTTCCAATCTGTTCGTGAATCTTTCCGGGACTCCGTATCCGTCGCTGGAGGCCGCGAAGGCGGCGGGAGCGGCGACGATCAACTACGGGCTCTTCCTCAACAGCGTCATCGACTTCGTGATCGTCGCGGCGGTCATTTTCATGCTGGTCAAACAGATCAACCGGATCAAGCGCGAACCGGCGCCCGCCGCGCCGACGACCAAGGCCTGTCCCTACTGCGTGTCCACGATCCCGGTCGCGGCCACCCGCTGTCCGCACTGCACCTCCGAGGTCAGATCGGCGTAGCGAGAGGATCCTCCGCGCTCGATCGCCGCCCCCCTCCGACGGTCTTGGGGACGTGGTTAACGCCTGCCCTAGTGCGCTCCGCGGGTTATGGTTGAGGAAGCGGGCTGCCCGCCGATTCGACGGACTTTTGAGCATACGCATAAGGCTGACCACGGGCTTGTTGCGTCCGGGTTGCCGGTGGTGCGGCAGGCCGGGAGGCAAGCGGGCCGAGGGGCCGGGATGAGGCGGCTCACCGCATCCCCCATTCGGCCAGCGTCACATAGAGCAAGGGGATCACCACCAGCGTCAGCAGCGTGGACACCAAGACGCCGAATAACAGCGAAATCGCCAGGCCTTGGAAGATCGGGTCGAGGATGATTACGGCGGCGCCCACCATGAGGGCCGCGGCGGTGAGGAGGATGGGGCGGGTGCGGACGGCTCCGGCGAGGAGGACGGCGTCGTGTAGCGGACGGCCGAGCGCCTGTTCGGTGCGGATGAAGTCCACCAGCAGAATCGAGTTGCGGACGACGATGCCGGCCAACGCAATGAATCCGATCATCGAGGTGGCGGTAAAGTATGAGCCGGTCAGCCAGTGTCCGGGCACGATGCCCACCAACGTCAAGGGGATCGGCGCCATGATCACCAGGGGGACGGTGAACGAGCGGAACTGGCCCACGATCAAGAGATAAATCAGGATGAGCGCGACCGCGAACGCGATGCCCATGTCGCGGAAGGTCTCGTAGGTGATCTGCCATTCTCCGTCCCATTTGAGCGCCACCCGCGCTTCGGACGCCGGCTGCGCGGTGTAATACCGGTCGATCGGTTCGCCGCCGGGCCGGGACAACCCGTCCAACCGCGCGTCGATGTCCAACAGGCCGTAGACCGGGCTCTCCTCCCGCCCCGCCACGTCGCCGGTGACATAGACCACCGGCCGCAGATTTTTGTGATGGCGGGCCGGCTCGGCGGGACGGGATTCGACGCGCACCAATTCGGAGAGGGGGACCATGCGGCCGTCGGCGGAGCGGAGGCGCACGCCCAACAGGCCGTCGACGCGGCTGCGCGTCTCATACGGGAGACGGAGCACGATGGCGACGGCTTCTTTTTCGCGCGGAAGCTCCGCGCGTCCCACGGACAGCCCGTCCACGGCGGCGGCCAGCGTCTCGACGATGTCGCCGGCATGAAGGCCGCTGCGCGCGGCTTTCAACTGATCGATCGTGATGCGGTAGGCCGGACGGTCGGCTTCGAGCGAATCGTCGATGTCCACGATGCCCGGCGTCTCCTCGAACGCGCGGCGCACCTCGCGGGCCGCGTCGCGGCGCGCGGTCTCGTCGGGTCCATACAGTTCGGCGACCAGCACGGCCTGAACCGGCGGTCCCGGCGGGACTTCGGCGATCGTGACCGCGGCGCCGTGCTCGCGGGCGATCCGCTCGATATCCGGCCGGATGCGGCGGACGATCTCATGGCTGGCGGCGCGGTCGGCGTGTTTGCCGACGAGGTTGACCTGGATATCCGCGGTCTCGCTGCCCTCGCGGAGAAAATAATGGCGCACCAGACCGTTGAAGTTGAACGGCGCGGGCGTGCCGACGTAGATCTGGTAGTCGGTCACTTCCGGCATCGCCGCCACGTATCGCGCCAACGCCCGCGCCGTCTCGGCGGTCGTCTCAAGCGTCGAGCCCTCGGGCCGGTCGATCACGAGTTGAAACTCGCTCTTGTTGTCGAACGGCAGCATCTTGGCGACCACCGCGCGCACGGCGAACAGCGCCAGCGAGCCGCCGAGCAGCACCGCCACCGCGGCGAACACGGTCCACCGCGCCCAACGCCGGACGATCAACGGCTCCACGATGCGCCGCGTGAGGCGACCCACGGCGCTCTCCTCGGCAGGAGCGTGCGGGGCGGTGGTCGCCTGCCGGCGATGGCAGAATCGGCAGAACCAGGGCACGACCACGAACGCCACCAGTAGCGAGGCCAGCATCGCGACCGACGCGTTCACCGGGATGGGCCGCATATACGGCCCCATCAGCCCGGAGATGAAGGCCATCGGCAGCAACGCGGCGATGACGGTCAACGTGGCGAGAATCGTGGGATTGCCCACCTCGTCGACCGCTTCCACGATGGAGAACGCCGCCCCGCCGGCCGCCCGCAATCGCCGGTAAATATTCTCGACGACCACGATGGCGTCGTCCACGAGGATGCCGATCGCAAAAATCAGGGCGAAGAGCGTCACGCGGTTGATCGTGTAGCCGATCGACCAGGAGATGAACAGGGTGAGCCCGAGCGTGACGGGGATCGCCAGCGCCACCACGCCGGCCTCGCGGACGCCGAGCGTCAGGCCCAGGAAGAGCACCACCGCGACCACGGCGATCAGGAGGTGTTTCAGCAATTCGTCGGCCTTCTCGTCGGCGGTGGCGCCGTAATTGCGAGTGACCGTCACGCCGATGTCCGACGGGATCACGCTTCCCTTCAGCCGATCCACGACCGCGAGCACGTTGCGGGCCACCGTGACCGCGTTGGCTCCCGCTTGTTTGGCGACGGCAACGGTTACGGCCGGGGCCGGCTCGTCGTCGTGAGCGACGGGGTCGCCGCCTCCCGCGCCCGCGCCGAACCAGACATAGCGCGCCCGCTCCTCCGGGCCGTCGATCACGCGCGCCACGTCGCCGACGCGGACCTCGCCGCGATCGGTCGCGCGCAAGACCACCCGCTCCACCTGTTGGGGGGTCGCGATCCAGTCGCCCGATTCGACGGTGATCTCACGGTTGTTCGACACGATGCGCCCCGCGACCCGGCGCCGATCGGCCGCCCGCAGCCGGTCGGCCACGTCGGCCGGCGTGACCTCGTGCGCCGCAAGCGCGACGGGGTCCATCTCCACGCGGAACTGGCGGCGATGCCCGCCGGTCATGAATCCCGCGCCGGTTTGCGGCACCTTTTTGATCTCTTCCAGGACGTGCGCGGCCACCCGCCGCAGTTCATCATCCCCGTACCGGCGACTCCACAGCGTGAGCGCGACGATGGGCACGTCGTTGAGGTCGCGCGGCTTGACCGCGAACGGGCCGGCCCCCGGGGGGATCAGGTCCTGGTTGGACATCAGGGTGTCGTAGAGATTCACCAAGCTCTTTTCCTGATCCTCGCCGACAGAAAAGCGCACGATGAGTAGGCTCCGGCCGGGCCGCGAAATGGAGTACACGTACTCCACCCCGGGAATCTCGGACACCTTACGCTCCAGCGGCTTGGTGAGCTGTTCCTCCACCTCACCCGCCGTCGCCCCGGGGAAGGGAATGAACACGTCGGCCATCGGCACGATGATCTGCGGTTCTTCTTCCCGGGGGGTCAAGACAATCGCCGCGAGCCCGAGTAGCAAGGCGGCCGCCAGGGCCAGTGGGGTCAGCGGAGAGTCGACGAACGCCCGGGCGATGCGGCCGGCGGGGCCGAGCGGCGCGGTCACGGCGGGGCGTCCGCGTAGCGGCCGCCGTCGACGCCGCGATCGGCCTCGATCAGCACGCGCTCCCCGGGCTCGAGGCCCGACCGCACCTCGACGCCGCCGCCGATCGGCCGGCCCACGCGCACCAACCGCGCGCGGACGGTCCCCTCGGCGTCGATCACGTAGACCCGATCGAGCGCACCGATGGAGGCCACCGCGGACGCGGGGATGACCAGCGCGGGTTCGTTCCCGACCGCCACGCGCGCCCGGCCGTACAGCCCCGTTTTGAGTCCCGGACTCCTGGGCAGCGTGATCTTGACCGTCACCGAGTGGGTGCCGGATTCGGCCTTGGGAACCACCAAGGCCACGGTGCCGCGCAGGCTGATCGTCTCGACCGTCACGTCAACGGTCTGTCCGGTGCGCACGAACGCCGCCTCCTCACCGGGCAGCGCCACCTCCAAGCGCAGGGCATTGGCGTCCTCGAGATGGAACAGCGGGCGCCCGGGCGTGGCCATATCGCCCACCTCGACGAACCGCTCGGTGACCACGGCGTCGAACGGCGCGCGGATGATCGACGCGGCCAGTTGCGCGTCGGCCGATGCCCGGACGGCCTCGGCCACCTTGGCCGTGCGGCGCGCATCGTCCAGCGCCTGCGGGGACACCAGCCCCTCCTCGGCGAGGGTCGTCAGCCGGGCCAATTGGCTGGAGGCGTGATCGCGGTCGGCCTGGGCTCGTTCCAGGTCGGCCCGAAGCTCGCGATCGTCCAACACGACCACCGGCTCCCCGGCCCTCACCCGATCCCCCTCCCGAACCCGAATCGCCGAAACGGCGGCCAGCGCCTTGCCGGCCAGCACCGCCTCGCGGACCGAGGTGACGAGGCCGCTCGCCTCGACCGTCTTGGGCACGTGCCGGAGCTCGACCACCACGGTCTCGCCGGTGACTCGTGTTTCCCGCGCCGGTTCCGGCGGCGCCGGCGGCCGCGACATGATATAGACCGTCGCGGCCACCGCCGCAGCCACAAGCCCGGCGATCGCCAGCCACCGCATGATGGGTCGAATCGTCAGGGCCGCACCCCCGCTTTCCGCAGCACGGCCATCATGGGACACCAACCCGTGAAAGCCGATTGGAAGAGATTGACGCCGACGAACGCGGTGAGCCACAACCACGCCGGGTCGTGAACCGCCGCCAGCGCCAAGCTGCCCAGGACCACCGCACCCGCGATGGCGCGAAGCCACGCATGTTGATCGAGTCTCATGTCTCCCCTCCGGGGTGAACGTCCTACACGTCAGAGCCGGGAGCGTCCAAAAGGATTCAGGAATTCGGCGGACGAGCATCCGGGATACGGGCCGGCCGCCGCACCCGCCAGCACGTCTTCGGCATCGTGGGTGTGCCGGCACATTGGGGAGGTAAAGCGGAAGAGGCGATCACGGTGGCGGGCAAACAGCGCCTCGATCGCCGTCGTATCGCCGGCCTTCAGACGTTCGATGAGCGGGAGATCGGGATCGTCCACCTCGATGTTATACCAGAAAGGCCTTGCAGGGCGCCAACCCCGTTGCGCGTCACCGCATGTCGTGCCGATTCGAGGGGGGCGTGCGAGGCCCGGGACAGATGTATTTTTTCGCCATCACCCCATCGACAAAGCGACCATGTGTCAAAGGAAGTCGGGGGTCAGTCGCGCACGTAGAGGACGAAAGCCTGATTGACGTAAATGATCGAGTGATCCAGGAAGACCGGCACGAAGCGGACCGACCGCTTGAAAAAATCTTTGACCCGGCCCGAGCCGCCGGGGAGGCTGATAAAGACCTGCCCGAGAACCTCGCGGCCCCGGGCGGTCATGATTCGGACCGTGTGCGGATCTCCCAGCGTCGTGAGATCGTACGGCTCGTGTTCGGACTCGATCGTCACCGTCACGATTTGAGCGGGGTTCACGAGCACCACACCGTCCCCGGTTTTCAGCGGGATGAGCGACGCATCTTCGTTCAACAGGTCGCCCACCGTCTGCGGGCCGTCGTGATGCGCCTCATACAGGCGGAGAAAGACCTCGCCGTCGAGACGGCTTCCGTCCGACAATTCGACGCTGATGCGCCGCGACTGCTTGTCGATCCGTCGATCATCCATGAGGCGCGGCTCCCGCCGCCGGGGTGAAGAGCGCTTTATTCGCGGCGTATTTATAGGCTTCCTCGACGGCGATCTTTTTGGCGGCGACCAGCGCCTGGAGCGCCTGATCCATGAGCTGCATGCCTTCTCCCTTGCCGGTTTGAATCACGGAGGGAATCTGGAACGTCTTCGCTTCGCGGATGAGATTCGAGACGGCGACCGTGACCACCAGAATCTCCAGCGCCGCGCAGCGCTTGCCGTCCAGCGTCTTGATCAATTGCTGCGCGACCACCCCGCGAAGCGACTCCGCGAGCATGGTGCGGATTTGTTCCTGCTGATTGGGCGGAAAGACGTTGATGATCCGGTCCACCGTTTTCGCGGCGCTGCTGGTGTGCAACGTGCCGAATACCAGGTGCCCGGTCTCCGCCGCGGTGATGGCCAGCTCAATAGTTTCCAGGTCGCGCATCTCGCCGACCAGGATGATGTCCGGGTCCTCGCGCAGGGCAGCCCGCAGCGCGGTGGCGAAGGTATTGGTGTGACGCCCCACTTCGCGCTGATTGACCAGGCAGCCCTGTGTGGTATGCACGAATTCGATGGGATCTTCGACCGTGAGGATGTGTTCTTTCTTGGTCTTGTTGATGTGATCGATCATGGCGGCGAGGGTGGTGGATTTCCCGCTGCCGGTCGGCCCGGTGACCAGGACGAGGCCTTTGCGGTACTGTGTGAGCTTGAGAACGGTGGGCGGAAGGCCGAGTCGCTCGGCGGTGAGGATTTCGGTCGGGATCAGGCGAAACACGGCGCCGATTCCCAGCCGCCCCATGAAGATATTGGCGCGGAAGCGCGCCTGCAGTTCGGGAGCGTCGTACGCGAAATCCAGATCGTGGGACGCTTCAAACGACGTCCGTTGCGCTTCGCTCATGATTTCGTACAGCAGGGCTCTGTTCTGGGCGCTGGTCAGTTTCTGCGTCAGGAGCGGCACCAGGTCGCCGGCCGCCCGCATCATGGGCGGGTTGTCGGGGGACAGATGAAGATCGGAAGCTCGTTTTTCACGCAGGAGTTTGAACAACGCTTCAATCTGGGGCATTGGCGGATTTCCCGTTGGACGTAGGGGCAAGCGTACCCAGAGTTGGGAGATGCGCAAGCGGTGGTGAATTCATCGCCCCCCTGAAAGTTTGCGGTGTGTCGGTCGTGACGCATTGACAGGCCGCGCGGACACCGTATAGTGGCGGCGTCACGTAGGACATTCCGATGGATGGTGAGCAGACCATTTTCCCCGAGGTGAGTTACCCCTACGGCTCGAAGGACGAGGGGGTTCCGGTCCTCAGGGTCTTGAGCGGCGGGCTGAACGGCCGGGAGTATCCCCTGATCAAGGAGCTGTGCGTCATTGGCCGCGATCCCGACGCGGATATCGTGGTGGACGTGGCCGAAGTCTCGCGGCGTCACGCGACCATCACCAAGATGGTGGGGCAGTACCTATTGACCGATACCGGCAGCCGGAACGGGGTGTACGTTCACAATACGCGGCTCGAACGGTCGGTGCTCAAACACGGTGACCTGTTTCAGATCGGCCCCACCGTGTTTCAATTTATCTGGCACAACCGTCCGGTCGCCGCCTGACGTCACGGCAACCCTTCCCGCAAACCGTGTCCGTTTGACTTCCCGCGAAGGCCCACGCTACACTACGCGAAGTCTGATGGCT
>JBDSOK010000102.1:0-8162 GCA_039914845.1 Nitrospiria bacterium
TGGGCATCCCCTATACCGGATCGGGAGTCTTGGCCAGCGCCTTGGGGATGGATAAGGTCGTGTCGCGGCGCCTCTTCGAGGCGGCGGGGCTGCCGGTTCCCCGCTATTTGCTAGTCACCAGCCCCACTCCCCCTTCCTCGCTTCCGTTTCCGTATCCGGTGGTGGTCAAACCCAACGACGAAGGCTCGAGCGTCGGCGTCTCGATCGTCCGTCAGCCTTCTGAGTTGGCGGCGGCGCTGGAGACGGCATTCCACTACGACCGGCGCGTGTTGATCGAGGGCTACGTGGCCGGGAAGGAAATCCAGGTCGGAATTCTCGGCGATCGCGCGCTCGGGGCGATTGAAATCCGACCCAAGGCCGAATTTTATGACTACACCGCCAAGTACACGCCCGGGATGTCCGAACACATCTTTCCCGCCCCGCTGTCGCCGGAGGTGACGCGACGGACGTTGGAGGTGTCGCTGGGCGCGTTCCACGCGTTGGGATGCGAAGGCTATGGTCGAGTGGACTGTCTGGTCGATTCGGCAGGCACCCCCTACATCCTGGAGGTCAACACGCTGCCCGGTCTGACCGAGACCAGCCTGCTGCCGGATATCGCGCGTGGGGTCGGCATCTCGTTCGACGCCCTGGTCGACGCGATCGTGCGGGCGGGAGAGGCGCGCGGCGCATGAGGCGCGGGCGATTCCGGTTCGGGCGGGTGCTCGGCGTCCCGATGGTCCTTCTCGGCGGGGCGGCGCTCGGCGCCTGGTGGGCGATCGGAGCGGCGTGCGATACGCCGCGTTCAGGGGGCCTGTGCGGGTGGGATGCGGTCACCTACGTGGACGTCCGGGGTGTCGTGCGTCTGACGCCCGATCAAGTGCGTGCCTGGGCGGCGGTCCCGCCCGGCGCCGGGTTGATCGGTCTCGATGCGGCCCCCATTATTGCGAGGCTCGATCGGCGCCCCTGGGTGCGCAAGGTGGCGATCCACAAGCGCGTGCCGGGCACGCTGGTCATCGAGGTGGTCGAGCGCGTGCCGACGGCGATCGCGAAGACCGACCGTGGACTGTTCCTGGTCGATACCGACGGCACGCTCATCGAACCGACCCGCCTGGATCGAGGGTTTCCACTCGTGATCGGAGGCTCGGTGTCTCAACGGCATGCGTTCGTGGTGGCGGCCGCGGTGCTCAGCGGCTATCGCGCCGCCGGTTCGCCGGTGGTGGACGGCGCCGACGTGGTGATCGACGTGACGACGCCGCGGGATCCCCAGGTCCTGCTCCCCGGCCCGGTCCGGGTGCGGTTCGGGGGCGGCGAGTATGAAGCCAAGTGGCGGCGGTATGCGGCGATTCATCGCGAGGTCATGGGGCGGGCGCGGGGTCCTCAACTCGTGGACCTGCGCTTTCAGGATCGCGCGGTGGTGACGGCGCAGGGCGCGCTCTAAGAGGAGAGGGGACGTGGCGAAACGCGAGCACATCATCGTCGGATTGGATGTCGGGACCACGAAGATCTGCGCGATCGTCGGGGAGGTCTCGCCGGGCGCGATGCCCGGCCTCAATCCCCATGTGAAGATCATCGGGATCGGGACCCATCCGTCGCGCGGATTGCGCAAGGGCGTGGTGGTCAACGTCGAGAGCACGATCGAGTCGATCAAAAAAGCGGTCGACGAGGCCGAACTGATGGCCGGGGTGGAGATCAATTCGGTGTATACCGGCATCGCGGGGTCCCATATCAAGGGATTCAACAGCCGGGGGGTGATCGCGATCAAAAATCGCGAGGTGACCTCGGCGGACATGAAACGCGTGATCGAGGCCGCCAAGGCGGTGGCCATCCCGATGGATCGGGAGATCCTGCACGTGCTGCCTCGGGGTTTTGCAGTCGATGACCAGGAAGGCATCAAAGACCCAATCGGGATGTTCGGCACGCGACTGGAGGTCGAAGTGCACATCATCACCGGCGCCGTGACCTCGGCCAAAAATATCATCCGCTCCATCAACCGGGCCGGCCTGGAAGTCGTGGATCTGATCCTCCAGCCCCTGGCATCGAGCGAAGCCGTCCTTACGCCGGAGGAGCGCGAACTCGGCGTCGCGATGGTGGACATCGGGGGCGGCACCACCGATCTGGCGACGATCATCGACAACAGTGTCTGGCACACGGCGGTCTTGGGCATCGGGGGCCACCACCTGACCAACGATATCGCGGTGGGATTGCGCACGCCGGCGTATGAAGCCGAGAAGATCAAGATCCGCTACGGCTGCGCCTCGACCTCGATGGTGCGCGATCAGGAGACCATCGAGGTGCCGAGCATGGGGGGGCGTCCGCCGCGCGTGCTCTCGCGCCAGTTGCTCTCGGAGATCATCGAGCCGCGGGCCGAGGAGATGTTCGGTCTGGTGGCGCAGGAACTGCGAAAAATGGGATACGACGAGCGGGTGGCGGCCGGGGTCGTCATCACCGGCGGCACGTCGATTCTGGACGGGATGGCGGAGTTGGCGGAGCGGGTCATGAATCTCCCCGTTCGCCGGGGCGCGCCGATGGACGTCGGAGGGCTGGTCGATATCGTCAACAGCCCGGTGTATGCCACCGGCGTGGGATTGATCCTCTATGGAGCGAAGAACCGCGAATCGCTGCGCCCGGAACGCGGGGGCGCCGGCGTCTGGCACCGTGCGGTTCGGCGAATGAAGGATTGGGCACAGGAGTTGTTTTAGGCCTCGGCGGGACGCGCCGACGTTGCGCTTCGCAAGCGCGGAAGGGGGGATGGCATGTTTTTATTCGATGAAGAGACGCAGGACACGATGCCCGCGCGCATCATCGTAATGGGCGTCGGCGGGGGAGGCTGCAACGCCATTAAAACCATGATCGCCAGCGGGCTCGGCCAGGTGGAGTTCGTGGTGGCGAACACCGATCGGCAGGTCCTCCGGTCATCACCGGCGGCGACCAAGGTCCAGCTTGGGGCGCGTCTGACCAAAGGATTGGGCGCGGGTGCGAACCCGCAGGTGGGGAAGGATGCCGCGTTGGAGGATGCCGATCGCATCCGCGAAATTCTGGCGGGCGCCGACATGGTCTTCATCACCGGCGGGATGGGGGGCGGAACGGGGACCGGTGCGGCTCCGGTCATCGCGGCCTTGGCCAAGGAGTCCGGGGCGTTGACGGTGGCGGTGGTCACCAAGCCGTTCGTGTTCGAAGGCGCCCGACGCATGAAGCAGGCCGAGGACGGCGTGCGCGAACTCCGCGCGGCGTGCGATACGCTGCTGGTCATTCCCAACCAACGCTTGCTGAGCGTGGTGGAGAAGGGCACGCCCTTGACACGGGCGTTTGCGGTTGCCGATGATATTTTACGCCAGGCGGTGCAAGGCATCGCCGACGTCATCACCGTACCCGGTTTGGTCAACGTCGATTTCGCCGACGTGCGTGCGATCATGACCCATATGGGGCGCGCGGTGATGGGCATGGGCCGTGCCAAAGGCGAGCATCGGGCGGTCGAGGCCGCGCAGCGGGCCATCGCCAGCCCCTTGCTGGAAGACGGGTCCATCCAAGGCGCGCGCGGCGTCCTCATCAATATTTCGGGAGGTCCCGATCTGTCGCTCCACGAAGTGACCGAAGCGTCGTCCATCATCCAAGAAGCCGCCGATCCCGAGGCCAACATCATCTTCGGGTCGGTGGTCAACGATCAATTGGACGACGAGGTGATGGTCACCGTCATCGCGACCGGTTTCGATGTCCCGCCCGAGGCGCGCTCGCGTCCCGTGTCCGACGTCGCGTCGATGGCGGCGCTCACGGCCCCCTTGGCATCGCGTCTCGCACACGAGCCGCTGCCTCCCCTCCGCCGCGCCGCGCCGCTCAAATCCCGGGACGGGTTGACCGAAGAGGAGTGGGACGTGCCGACCTTTCTGCGCAAGCAGTTGGATTAGATGTCGGCGTCCCGCCTCGAGACCGATGCCGCCGGCACATGGCTGGCGGTTCCCCAATTCGGCGCCCCCCACCGGTTCGGGACCCGGACGTTTCTCGGCGAGGGGGTGCCGGCCATCGACGGGCTGCCGGTCATCAGGGCCCGGCAGGTTCATCGCAACGGCGTGCTGCTGGTCGGCGATCCGATCGACGGCGAGGACTGGCAAGCGCGGGCGGCAGCGGCCGAGGCCGATGCGGTGGCGATCGGGCGATCCGGGTATTGGGCGGGCGTGTCTACCGCCGATTGCCTGCCCTTGTTGTTGTACGATCCGGTGGCGGGGGCGGCGGCCGCCATCCATGCCGGATGGCGCGGCGCGCTGATGGGCGTGGCGCCGGCTGCCTTGTGCGCGCTGGGCGAAGGGTTCGGTTCGCGGCCGCACGCGGTTGAAGCCGCGATCGGTCCCCATATCGGGGTCTGCTGCTTCGAGGTGGGACCCGCGGTGCTCGACGCCTTGGCGCGGTTTCCTCGCTGGGAGCGGTGGGTTCCCCGCCGCTCGGGCGAGAAGGGATGGTTCGATTTACGGGCGTTCGTGCAATGGCAATTGCAGGAGGCGGGGGTCGCCGCGACGAGAATCTGGGCGGTGGATCGTTGTACGCGGTGCGAGGGCGACCTGTTCTCCTCCTATCGGCGGGAAGGGCTCAAGCCCCGCGGCATGTTGAGCGCCGTGCGGCTTCCCGCGGCCGCATCGTCGTGAGCCGGGCGATCGCCGAGCGCCTGACGGCCGTCCGCGCGCGCATTCGTGGGGCCGCCGAGCGTGTGGGCAGAGATCCCGCAACGGTCCGGTTGATCGCGGTGTCAAAAGGCGTCGCGCTCTCCGCCATTCGGGAGGCGGCCGGGGAGGAGGTGCGCGATTTCGGTGAAAACCGCGTGCAGGAGGCGAAGAGCAAGATGGACGCCCTTCAAGCAGCGAGTCCGGAGTCCCCCGCGCCGTGGGTCTGGCATCTGATCGGCCGTTTGCAGACGAACAAGGCCCGCGCGGCGGTCGGGCGCTTCGCGCTCATCCATGCGCTCGACAGCCGGCGACTTGCCGCCGCGATTGACGAGGCCGCTTCGCGAATGTCCATTCGCCAACGCGTGCTGGTGCAGGTGAACCTGGGCGGTGAGCCTCAGAAAGGCGGGGTGACCCCTGAAGAGTTACCGGCGCTGCTTCACGATCTGCGGGCGTATCGCCACGTGCAGGTCGACGGGCTGATGACCATCCCGCCGCCGGGGCCCGACCCGGAGGCCTCGCGGCCCTATTTCCGGGCCTTGCGGCGCTGCGGGACCGACGCGGAGACGCAGGTGCCGGATGTGACGCTGGCCGATTATTCGATGGGAATGAGCGGGGATTTCGAGGTGGCGATCGCCGAAGGGGCGACGATGATTCGGGTCGGGACGGCGATCTTCGGCCCCCGGCCGGCGGGGTAGTCAACCATTCGACGGGTGTGCGCCCGTCACACGGAGGGGATGTATGTTCGTTGCAGGCAATCTTCTTGCGGCCCTGGCCACGGTGCTCGATATGGTCCTCGAGTTTTACAAATGGGTGGTCATCATTGCCGCGCTGCTGTCGTGGGTGAATCCGGACCCCTATAATCCGATCGTCCAATTTCTCCGGAAGGTCACCGAACCGGTCTTGTCCCCGATTCGCCGCGCGATGGGCGGATTCGGCCTCGGCATCGATTTATCACCGTTGGTGGTGATCTTGACGATTATTTTTCTACAGCGGTTCCTGGTGGTGACGCTTCACCAGGCGGCGATGCAGGTCCAATAGCGACCATCGGGCCGTTCGTGTCGGAGGGCCGTTCGGCTGCCGGCGGGCGGGTTGATCGTCGCACGCGCAAGGGAGGGAACGCATGAAAGTCACCCCGGTCGACATCCAACAAATCGGGTTTCGGAAGGGATTGCGAGGGTATGACCGTCACGAAGTGGACGCGTTCCTGGCAAGCCTGGCCGAGTCGTTCGAGGAACTGAACAAGGAAAATCGAGAGGCGAAGGAACGGATCGGGACCTTGGAAGCCGCGCTCGACGTGTTGAAGAAAAAGGAAGACCTGCTCAACCAGACCCTGGTCTCGGCGGAACGAATGGTTGACGATATGAAGCGCCAGGCGCAGCGGGAGGCGGAATTGCGCGTTCGAGAGGCCGAAATGGCCGCGGAGAACCTGACTCGCAAGGCCCGGGAAGAGCGGGTCGCGATCGAGCAGGACGTGATGACCTGGCGCCGACGGCAGGTGGAGTTGGTCGAACAGTTCCGGGGATTTTTAAAAGGGATCGAGAGGAGTTTGGATCTCGCCGTTGAACCTGAAGACGCGCGAGTGGATGCTCGCCAAGGCCCGGGGCGGTGAACTCACCTCACGAGGCGGTCGGGATGGTCAATCCAAGGCTGGCGCTCGGCCAGATAGCGGGATCCTTTGAAGTTCATCCGAGATCTGAGCTGAGCAAATCCCAATTGACCGAGACGGTCGACCAGATCGGCCATCACCAGATGGACTTCGAAATGGGTGCCGGTTTCGACCTTCAGGCCTTCATAATGAAAGCGCCCGGACAATCCGGACTCGTTCCGATGGATTTCCGTATTCCTATTGAATGATCGACGTTGTGGATCGAACCCTTCTACCTGATGGATTTCAATGACCATGTCGCTCCTTCGGTGAAGTGGCGGGTGCCGTAGTCAGGAGGAGTGGAATTATACGCGGATCCGTAAACCGGTGCAAGCCGCAACGTGGGTTGACGTTCCCGAGACTTGTGGTCGAAGGCTCCAACACCCTACTAGGGGCGGTAGGATTCGACCCCTTCTCCGGAGTTTACCGGATGACCGCCTCAGGGGTTTACCGGAAGACATTGAAACTCCGCCGATTTTTGTGCCTAAAAAATGAGCAAACTGCTGGCATGCGCGCCTATTCCATTGACCGGGCCCTGATCATGCCTCGTTAGACACACGTTATCCACAGCATGTGTGAATCTGTGCCAAGGAAATGAGAGGTGGAAGCGATGGTCAAGCGTGTCGGACTGGGGGGGGCATGGAATATTCCCAATGCTCTGACCTTGCTTCGGATTGTGCTCGTTCCGGTCCTGGTGGGCCTGGTCCTCTATCATCACTTTGGTGCGGCGGCGGCCGTCTTTTTGGTGGCGGGACTGACAGATGCCCTGGATGGCATGCTGGCGCGCATACTCGACCAACGGACGACACTCGGACGGTATCTGGACCCGCTGGCGGATAAGCTGTTATTGGTGATGTCGTTCCTGACGCTTTCGTTCGTCGGGTCCATCCCGATTTGGATCACCATCATCGTGGTCAGCCGAGATGTCATCATCAGCATGGGTGCTCTGATCGTCCACCTGCTGCGGGAGCAAGTCAATATTCTTCCCTCATGGATGGGGAAGGCCGCCACGGTCATGCAACTGCTGTTCGTGTTCGGCACGCTCATCGCCCTCAACAAACCGATGATGTCCGCCGTGGCGTTGGAAGCGGTTCTGGTATTGATGTTGGGATTGACGGTGGCCTCAGGTATTCATTATGTCATGCGAGGGATCCGGATGCTGAGCGGAGCGGGGAATGATCACCCGGCGTGAACACCGAGCTGGTCCTGGGATTACCGGCACGACGCGTATCGTGGCGCTTTTCGGAGATCCCGTCGCCCACAGCCGATCACCGCAGATGCACAATGCGGCGTTTCGTGCGCTGAAGTTGGATTATTGCTATGTTCCATTTGCGGTGTCCCCTCGGGCGCTGCGAACGGCGGTCGGGGGCATCCGGGCTCTCGGAATCGTCGGCGCAAACGTCACGATCCCTCACAAGGAAGTCGTCATTCCCTATCTCGATGAATTGTCCGAGGAGGCTCGCTTGATCGGGGCGGTGAACACTATTCACCACGATCGAGGGCGATTAGTCGGGCACAATACCGATGCGCGGGGATTTCTCCGCGCATTCCGCGAAGACACCGAGGTCTCGGTACGGGGCGGTCGTTTCCTGGTCCTCGGTGCCGGCGGGGCTGCGCGGGCCGTCGTCATGGCCTTGGCGTTGGGGGGTGCGAAAGGCGTGACGGTGGCCAATCGATCGAGTTCTCACGCTCAGCGCCTGTTGAAGTCCTGTCGCCGGGCCTTCCCCGCGATGGAGTGGTCGGCATCCGAGTGGACGGCGCTCCCACCGAGCCGATCATTTACGGGGCTGATCCATGCTACGCCGCTCGGGATGAAGGGCGGCGATCCCTGTCCCATCTCTCCGGAATGGATTCATCCCTCACTGGCGGTGTACGACCTCGTGTAC
>JBDSOK010000117.1:0-2766 GCA_039914845.1 Nitrospiria bacterium
CCCGCGCGGCTGAACTGTACGAGCGAAGCGACGCGCACGAACGCGCGGCCGAGATGTACGCGGCGGCCGGCGATCAAAAGCGGGCGGCGGATCTCTATCTACAAGCCGGATGCGGGGAATCCGCGGCTCGCTCGCTGGCGCAGGGAGGGCAACTCCACGCCGCCGCAGAGCTCTATGTCAAGCTGGAGAAATTGGACCAGGCGGCTGCCGTCTATCGTGACGCCGGCGCGTGGTTCGAAGCGGGCAAGATCTACCGCCGGATGGGCCGCCTTGACGAGGCGCTTGAGGCGCTCCAGCGGTTGGACGCCCAGTCGGACGGGTACGCCGACGGTTCGCTGATTTTGGCCTCGATCTTCATGGAGCGTGGAATGTTCAGCGCAGCCAAAGATCGTTATCAGAAGATCCTTGCGGCGACCAAGGATGCTCCCGAAGCGGCGCTGGAACCGCTGTATCAACTCGCGAGAATCTCGGAAGAGGAACACGATTTTGAGGGGGCGGCACTCCTGTATGAAAAGGTTCTGGCCCTGGATTTCAGCTATCAAGATGCGAAAGACCGCGCCGCACGGGTCCGAACGATGAAGCCGTCTCCGGCCCCGGCCCTCACGCCGGCCAGCAGTCCGGCACCCGCGCCCCGGTACAAGATTTTGAAGCAGATCGGGCAAGGGGGAATGGGCGTTGTCTATCGCGCGGAGGACACCGTGCTTCACCGCGTCGTGGCCTATAAGGTGCTGCCGGCCAGCGTCAAAGAACAGCCGGCTCTTCTCCAGAGCTTCCTTCAAGAGGCCCGAATCGCAGCGTCGATCAATCATCCGAATATCGTCACGATTTATGACACCGGCCACGATCCCGCGGGTGACGTGTTCATCTCCATGGAATTCGTCGACGGGCTGAGCCTCAAAGAGCTGTTGGATAAGGTCGGCGGTCTCCCATTGGTTCAGTTCCTGTCGATTGCCAAACAGATTTGCGCGGGCTTGGCCTATGCCCACGGACGGCGCATTATTCACCGCGACATCAAACCCGCGAATATCATGTTGAGCCGGGATCGGCTGGTCAAGATCATGGACTTCGGATTGGCCAAAATCGTCAATGACGCGCTCGCGGATAAAACGTCGGTCAAAGGCACGCCGCTCTATATGGCGCCCGAGCAGATCCTCGGCAAAGAAGTCGATCATCAATCCGATCTGTATTCTCTCGGCTGCACCCTCTATCGCATGGCCACCGGACGATTGCCGTTTACTAAAGGCGATCTCTACTATCAGCACCTGCATGCGGCGCCCCAACCGCCCAAGGACCTCAATTCCAAGTTGCCCGACGGAATCAACGCCATTATTTTGCGCTGTTTGGAAAAAGAGAAGTCCAAACGCTACCAGCAGGTCGGCGACGTCCTCGCCGACATCGATCAGATCAAGCTCGCCGCATAATCGATCACGAAGGGCCATCCGTGGGCTGCGTTGCCGCCTCAACGGCGATGATGGTATACTCCGCCGACCCCGGACCACGCTATGGCTGTTTCGTCACATACCGTCATCTTGCTGAGCGGCGGACTCGATTCGACCGTGACGACCGCGATGCTCCGAGAGGATGATCCCGGATGCACCGTTCATGCGTTGACGGTCAGTTATGGACAGCGCCACGCGATCGAGGTGCAGTGCGCGCGGGAGGTGGCGGAATACTATGGGGTCGATCATCGTGTCGTGTCGCTGGACCTGCGGGCCATCGGCGGGTCCGCATTGACCGGAGAGGTCGCGGTTCCCAAAGATCGGGAGTTGGCCGAACCGGGAATCCCGATCACCTATGTTCCAGCCCGTAATACGATTTTGCTGGGCGTGGCGCTGGCCTGGGCGGAAGTTCTTGGCGCCGATCGGATTGCGATCGGCATCAATGCCGTCGATTACTCAGGATATCCGGATTGCCGACCGGAATTTATCTCGGCCTTCGAACGGATGGGACGTGTGGCGACCCGCCGGGGCGTGGAACTCGGGGAGGGGCCTCGGATCGTGACGCCGCTGAGCGGTCTGTCCAAGGCCGAGATCGTCCGCCGGGGCGCGTCATTGGGAGTCCCGTTTGCGCTGACGCACAGCTGCTATGATCCGGAAGGCGGGGCCGCCTGCGGCCGATGCGATAGTTGTCGCATCCGCCGCCAAGGGTTTGAGGCGGCGGGTGTGCCTGATCCCACTCGCTATGCGGACCGGGTCTTTCCCGCCGGGTCCGTGAGCCGATCGGGAGGAGACGCGTGAGCCCATCTCGGGATGTCGGTCCGGACGGGGGGCTCACCGTGAACGACTCGGAAACGAGTCAGCCGATCCGCGACCTGGTCGAGCGGTTGCTGGGGCTCTTGGGGGAAGATCCTCAGCGCAACGGGTTGCTCAACACCCCTGCGCGTGTCGAGCGCGCGCTCAGATACTTCACGTCGGGATATCATCAGAACGTGGATGAGGTGCTCAACGGGGCACTGTTTCCCATCGAGTACAACGAAATGGTCATCGTTCGCGACATTGATTTTTTCTCGTTGTGCGAGCACCACCTCTTGCCGTTCTTCGGCAAATGTCACGTCGCTTACCTGCCGAATGAGAAGGTCGTGGGGCTCTCCAAGCTCCCCCGCTTGGTCGAGGTCTTCAGCCGGCGCTTGCAGGTTCAGGAACGCCTCACCCATCAGATCGCTCAGACCATTCAGGAGCGGATCGACCCGCTTGGGGTTGCGGTGGTGATGGAGGGCCAGCACCTGTGCATGATGATGCGCGGCGTCGAAAAGCAGAATGCGCTGGC
>JBDSOK010000150.1:0-4506 GCA_039914845.1 Nitrospiria bacterium
GCCCGCGACGATGGTTGACCCGGTACCCCGCGAGAGGCTATGCTGGCCCCGCTTTGACCTGGGAACACGATGCCGAAGTCTCAGAAACGTCCCATCAATAAATTGTTCATCGCCAACCGGGGCGAGATCGCCTGTCGGACGATCCGCACGTGCATGGAGATGGGTATTCGCTCCGTCGTCGGCTATTCCGATTGCGACGCGTTGGCCTATCACGTCCGGCTGGCCGATGAGGCCGTCCACCTCGGACCGTCGCCGGCCAAGCTGAGTTATCTGGACATCGGCAAGGTGATCGACGCGGCGCGCAAGACGGGGTGCGACGCGGTCTTCCCCGGCTATGGGTTTCTCTCCGAGGATCCGGAATTCGTGCGGGCATGCGTCGACGCGGGGCTGATCTTCGTGGGGCCCGGGGCGGAGGTGATCGCGCGGATGGGCGACAAGATCGCGACCAAGGATACGTTGGCCGCCGCGGGCGTGCCGGTGATCCCCGGGCTGCGCGAGGTGACGTCTCCCCGGGAGATCGCCGAATTCGGCGCCAAAGTGGGCTGGCCGATCATCATCAAGGCGGTGGCGGGCGGGGGCGGGAAGGGCATGATGCGGGTGGACGGGCCGGAGCAGGTGGCCAAGGCGCTCGATCAGGCCATCTCCATCGCCGGCAAGCTCTTCAGCCACAGCGCGGTCTACGCGGAAAAATACGTCGGGAACGCCCGCCACATCGAGTTTCAATTCGTCGCCGACCGGTACGGCGAAGTGATTCACCTCGGCGAGCGCGAGTGCTCGATCCAGCGCCGCCACCAGAAGCTGGTCGAGGAGGCGCCCTCGTCGCTCCTGACCGACGAGCTGCGGAAGGAAATGGGCGCGGTCGTCGTCAAGGCCATGAAGGAGATCGGGTACGTCACCGCCGGGACGCTGGAGTTCCTGGTGGATTCGCAGATGCGGTATTACGCGATCGAGGTCAATCCCCGGATTCAGGTCGAGCACACCGTCACCGAAATGGTCGCCGGCCTGGACCTCATCCGGATGATGATCCGCACCGCGGCCGGCCAGCCGCTGACCCACCGCCAGGAAGACATCGTCTTGCGCAGCCACGCGATTCAGTGCCGCGTCAACGCCGAAGACCCCAAAAACCAATTCGCGCCGTCGTTCGGCAAGGTGACGTATCTGCGTCAGGTGAGCGGACCGTTCGTCCGCGCCGATACCGGGATTTACCAAGGCTGGGAGATTCCTCCGTACTACGACTCGCTGATCACCAAGATCTGCGCGATCGCCAAGGACCGCTCCACCGCGATCGAGCGGATGCGGCGCGCGCTGTCCGAATACGAGATCTACGGGATCAAGACGACGATCCCGTTGCTCGCCAAGATCATGGCCCATCCCGACTTCGCGGCGGGCCGCTTCGACACCGGGTTCATCGAGACCCACCTCCCCGAGCTCCTGGATTACGCCGAAGAAGAGGACGAGATTCTGAGACTGGCCCGTTTCCTCGCCGAGATCACGGCGATCGGAAGGAATCCCTATTGCCGCTGACCGCCCCCGCATGAGAGCGTCCGCCGTTTCTCCCACCGTCCATCCGAGCCGGACCCCGAAAGAAAATGTCGCGATCCTGCGCGCGGATCGCCGCATTCACTTCACCAATACCGGACCGCGCGACACTGGACAGAGCGATTTTAAAAATCGCCATACGCTCTATGACTTGATCCGCCTCGCGCCGTACTACAACCGGAGCGGCTATTTCTCGGTGGAGAATCACGGCGGCGCGCGGTTCCACCAGAACCTCCTTCAAAATAAGATCCACCCGTTCGACGAAGCGGCGCTCTGGAAGGAGCGGATGCCCGACGTGATGACCCAGACGCTGGTCCGCTCGACCAATCTCTGGGGATATCGGATGTACCCGCGCAACGTCATCGCACTCTCGGTCAAGGCGTTTCTGCCCTACATCGACGTGTGGCGCTGCTTCGATTTTCTCAATTACATTCCCAACATGATTCCCATCGCCGAGGAGGTCATGAAGGGCGGCAAGCTCTTCGAGCCCGCCATCTCGTTCACCGTCTCGGAGGAATGCACCAACGCCTATTATCTCAAGGTGACGAAGGAGATCGTGAGCCTCACCGGAGGCTCGAAGGACATTATCCTGTGCATCAAGGACATGGCCGGCGTGGGCTCGCCCGGTCGTATCGCGTCGTTGATCGACGCGCTCTTGCAAAAACACCCGTCGCTGGTCATCCACTACCATCGCCACGCCACCGACGGCCTGGCGGTGCCCGCGCTGGCGGCGGCGGCCAAGGCCGGCGCGAAAATCCTGGACGTCACCGACGATCCGTTCACCCGCCACTACGGCCACGCGCCGGTGCGGTCGGTCAACGCCCTCTTATTGGAGCAGGGCCTCAAGACGCGGTTGGAGTTGGGGCCGGTGGACGAAGCGAGCCAGGTGATCACCGAGTTCATCGGCCATTACCATGAGTTCGAGTCCCAATTTCGGGGATTCTCGTACAAGGTGACCGAGCACCGCATGCCGGGCGGCGCGTTCCCCAGCTCGTTCGAGCAGGCGGTGAAGGGGGATTTTCTCCACCTCATGCCCCACATCCTCCGCGGGATGAGCGCGGGCAATCGCTTCATTAAATACTTCGACGTGACGCCGGGCTCGCAGATCACCTGGACGACCTGGGTGGCGATCGTGCAGTACCACTATAAAGAGGGCGGGTACAAGAAGGTCGAAGCGATCTTGGATCTCTGCGAACGGTTCATCGCGGGCGGTCAGCGACTCGGGGGCCTGGCTCCGGAGGATCGCGACGCGCTCCTGGGGCTCTACTCGCACGCCACCGACGATTTGAAGAGTCTGCTCCTGGGCCGCTACGGCCCGCTACCGTTCGGTTGGCCCGCCGAGTGGGTCTATCAATCGGTGTTCGGCGACGGCTGGCGCGAGCAGGTGGACCACGAGCGGATCGAGGCCTCGCCGCTGGCCAAGAAAAAGAAGGAAGATATCGACGCGCTCCAGCGCGAGTTGGAAGCGAAAATCGGCCGCCACGCCACGCCTGCGGAGCTGATCCTGTACTTGCAGCATCCGGGCGCCACGGTGGATTTTCTCGCGTTCCGGCGCAAGTATGGCGATACCTCGCTCTTACCCACCCCGGTCTGGCTGGACGGCTTAACGCAGGTGGGGCAGGAGGTCCGTTTCGAGCACCACGGCAAGCCCAACACGATCAAGCGCGTGTCGGTCGGCGAAGAAGTCGAGGGCGTGCGGTACGTGGTGATGGCGGTGAACAATACCATGCACGTCTTCCGGGTGGAGCTGCCCGTGTACAAGGAGCGCCTCAAGGGCGGCCCGCGCGTCGCCGATCCCGCGGTCAAGGGCGAGGTCGCGGCGCCGATGATGGGCAACGTCTGGCGGATCGGCGACAAAGACCGCGTGCTGCGGGTGGGCGATATCGTCAAGGAGGGTCAAGAAGTCATGAACGTCGAGGCGATGAAAATCGAAAACGCGATCCGGTCTCCGATGCACGGGGTGATCAAGGAAATCCCCGTGTCGCTGAACGAGGCCGTCGTCGAAAAACAAGTGTTGATGGTGCTGGGCGAGGTGCCGTGGCCAGAGGCCAAGCGCAAAAGCGCCGTAACCAAGAAGGCCAAGAAACCGGGAGCGATATGAGCGGACAACCGAAAATTCAGAACATGGCCGTCTTCTGCGATTTTGAAAATGTCGCGCTGGGCGTGCGCGATGCCAAGTACGCCGAGTTCGACATTCAAAAGGTTCTGGAGCGCCTGCTCCTCAAAGGCAATATCGTCGTCAAGAAAGCCTACTGCGACTGGGAGCGATACAAGGATTTCAAAAAGGTCATGCACGAGGCGGCGTTCGAACTGATCGAAATCCCCCACGTGCGCCAATCCGGCAAGAACTCGGCCGACATCCGCATGGTCGTCGATTCGTTGGATCTGTGCTACACCAAGGCGCATGTCGACACCTTTGTCGTCATCAGCGGCGATTCGGATTTCTCGGCGCTGGTCAGCAAGCTGCGCGAGAACAACAAGGTCGTGATCGGCGTCGGCGTGAAGCAATCCACGTCGGACCTGCTGATCTCCAACTGCGACGAGTTCATCTTTTACGACGATCTGGTGCGCGAGGCCGGGAGGCAGCGTCGGGGGACCCGCAAAGCTGCCACGCCGAAGGCCGCACCCAAGGCCGGTCCCAAGGCGGAGAGGAAGGTGGAGCCTCCGACGGACCCTCAGGTCGATGAAGAGAAGAAGCGCGCGGGACTCGATCTGGTCATGCAAACGGTGGCCGACCTGTTCGAGGAGCGGGGCGAAGAGGAGAAGGTCTGGGGGTCGATGGTCAAACAGGCGCTGAAACGGCGCAACCCCGGTTTCAACGAATCCTTCTACGGTTTTCGCGGCTTCGGCGAGCTCTTGGAGGAGGCGCAGACGCGCCAATTGTTACAGCTCGAGTTCGACGAGAAGTCGGGAGGCTACATCATCAAAAGCTTCGAATACGGAGAGTAGCCTCTCCGGTCACGCGAC
>JBDSOK010000152.1:0-3322 GCA_039914845.1 Nitrospiria bacterium
CAGGACGGCGAGGCGGGCGCGATCGCCGGGCGCGTGCGCCCGGACGCGCCGCACCACATCCCCGGGCTTGTGAACGGGGTCTCCGTCGAATTCGACGATCACGTCGCCCTCGCGGACTCCCGCCTTGGCCGCCGGTGAATCGGGTTCTACCGAGGTGACGGCCACCCCCGATCCCCGCGATTCGATCCGCACCCCCAGCTTGACGGCCGGCGGGCCCAGATCCTCATAGCCGGTCACCCAGACCACATCGGCTACCGGCAGCGGAATGGCGACGGGCTCCACCATCATCACGGCGTCGGGTCGATCCTTGGGAGCATGCCCGATGTCGGTGTGCGGCAGGATCGTGAGGTAGGGAACCGGCAGGCGACGAAACGCCCGGCGGGGAATGCCGAATCCATACGCGATGTGGCCGCCCCCGGCGAAGACGATGAGCCGCGTGTCGCGGTGTGCGGGAGCGGCCAGATACCCCGCCACGGTGTCGGCCATCGTCTCATCCCATAGGAGCATGGCGCGATAGAAGGCGTCGAATCCCGCGCCCTGGGCGTGGGAGCCGAAGACGGCCTCCATCTGTCGGCGATGGAACGGGTCGGTCGTATCGATGTCCGGAATCGACGCCCGTTCCTCGGGGCTCAGCCCCTCCATGCCTTTGGCGGCCAGGGTCCGCGCCGTGCCTTGCGAGGCGTTGAGCGCGAGCAGCGGGAGGCGACGGTCGCGGACAAAGCGCAGGATGTCGCGATAATAGTCGTAGTCTTCGGTCCAGTTCTCATACCAGATTTCCAGAAAGGCCGGTTCGTCCACCGCCCCGCGGCTCCACCGGTCCAGCTCGCCCTGCGCGGACCGTTGAAACATTTCCATCCCGACCGCGACGCGGCCGGGGTAGCGCTCGGCCATGGCGGTCAGGATCTCGAGTTGGATGCGGTGGTGGTTGAGGTTGTCGTGCGCTTCGCCGACGTAGACCACGCGGGCGCCGTCCACGAGATCCAGGAGTTGCGCCCGCGTCAACGACACCCCGGTCGGGACGTGGAGAATCGTGCCATCCGGCAAGCCGTCGATCGGTCGATACGGAGACTCCGGGTCGCCGACGGGTATTGAGGCGGGCATCGAGGCGGGCGGCGCCGGGCGCGGCCCGTGGGCCGGCGTGCCGGCCCGGTCACCAAGACATCCGCTGAGCGCGAGCACACACCAGATGCCGAGCCACGCACGGGCCGGGGAGCGCACGAAGAACATTGGCCCACCATAACATGGCCGCACGGCAATTGAAAAGTGCGGGAGCGGGCGGCTATACTCCGCAGGTTATGAATATCCTCGACGTCCTCGCAGTCTCCAAACGGTTCTCCCTCCGGCCGATTCTCGATCAGGCCAGTTTCCGAGTGGATGAGATCGAAAAGGTGGGGCTGATCGGCGCCAACGGGTCCGGCAAGAGCACCTTGCTGCGCATCATCGCGGGCGTCGAATCCCCCGACGGGGGAACGGTCTCATTTCGACGCGGCGCCTCCGTCGGCTATTTGGCCCAGGAGCCCGACCTGGACGTTCGACAGACGGTGGCCGCTTCGGTCGCGGGGGCGCTGGCCGAAGTATCGGTCATGCTGGCGCGCTACGAGGCGGTGACCGAGGAACTGGCGGAGGCCTCGGGCGATGAGGCCCTGCGCACCAAACGACTCCACGAACAGGAACGACTGGCGGCCCGGCTGCATGAGCACGACGCCTGGGCGCTTCCCCACCGCATCGACACGGTTCTGGAGCAGTTGGGCCTTCCCGAGAAGGAGGCGATCATCGGGACGCTCAGCGGCGGCCTGCGCAAGCGGGTGGCGCTGGCCCGCCTCATCCTCCAGGCGCCCGACCTCCTCTTGTTGGATGAGCCGACCAACCATTTGGATGCCGCGACCACGGCCTGGCTCGAGGACTTCCTCTTGTCGTATCCGAAGGCGGTGGTCTTCGTGACTCACGATCGGTATTTTCTGGATCGGGTGGCGCAGCGGATCGTGGAAGTCGATCGCGGGGCGCTGACGGCGTATCCGGGGAATTACTCGCGCTATCTCGAGGCCAGGGCCGAGCGCCTGTCGCACGACGAGCAGGCTCACGGCCGCCTGATCACGCTGCTGCGGAAGGAGTCGGCGTGGATCGCCCGCGGCCCCCGCGCGCGCGACCAAATCCAAGCACCGGATCGAGAAGTACGGGGAGTTGACCGGCCGCGAAGCCGCGATGAGCGCCAAAGGCCAATCCCGGATTGCCCTGAACTTCACCGGCGACCGGGCCGGCGACGTGATTCTCTCAGCCGTCGGCCTCGGAAAAACCTTCGGCGACCGGACGATTTTTTCCGGCGCGTCGTTTACCCTCTCCCCCGGCGCGCGGCTCGGCGTGATCGGGTCGAACGGATGCGGAAAGAGCACGTTGCTCAAGGTGCTGCTGGGCCTCGAGCCGGCGACGACCGGCCGGGTGACGACCGGGCCCAAGACCCGGATCGGCTACCTCGATCAAGCCCGCTCCGGCCTGGATCCCGACGGCAAGGTCGGGACCGCGTTGGGGGAGGGAGAATGGGTCACGGTCAACGGGCGCACCCGCCACATGGTCGGGTACCTGGCCGAGTTCCTCTTCACCTCCGCCGACCTTCCCAAGCCCATCGCCACCCTCTCGGGAGGAGAACGCGCGCGATTGCTCCTGGCCAAGCTCATGCTGGAAGGCGCCAACTGCCTGATCTTGGACGAGCCGACCAACGATCTAGATATCCCGACCCTCCAGATTCTGGACGAGGCGCTCATCACGTTTACGGGCGGGGTGGTGATGGTCACTCACGATCGCTTTTTCCTGGACAAGGTCGCGACCGCGATCTTGAGTTTCGAGCCCGGTCCGTCGGGTTCAGAGGTGCGGCTAACCGAGGGAAATTTCGAAGCCTATCGCGCCCACCGGATGCGCTCCGCGGAGACGACGTCGACCGCCCGACCGACGTTTCCCGATGTGGAGCCGCCGAGCGGCAGGGCGAAAACCGGCTTTAGCTACCGGGAGAGCCGGGCGCTGGCCGAGGTGGAAGCGGGGATCGCGGCGCTGGAGCGGCGGCGAACGGAAGTGGCGGCCCTGCTGGCCGATCCGACGGTGTTTGCCGGCGACGCGGGCCGGGTCAGCGCCTTGGGTGAGGAATTCGGAACGATCGACCGCGAGTTGGAAGGCTGGATGAAACGATGGGAGGCGCTGGAACGGAAACGCGGGGGCGGCGCGAGCTAGGGGAGCCTGTTCAGGAATGCGTCAGATACAAGGCGGAGTGAGGAATTCCCCCGGAGCGTACTGGGTCGTACGTGAGGAGGGATTCCGAAGCGACAACGCCGTA
>JBDSOK010000158.1:0-5854 GCA_039914845.1 Nitrospiria bacterium
GACCCGGCAAGTCTTTACGGCCGACGATTTTGATCAGCCGTCGATCCATCAGGGTTTTCACCACCCCGGCGGCATCGACTCCGCGGATCGCTTCGATCTCGGGGCGGGTGAGCGGCTGCTTATAGGCGATGATCGCGAGCGTTTCCAGCGAAGGCTTGGAGAGACGCGGGGCGCTCTTGGTCGCGGAGAGCTTCCGGATCCACGGCGCCGCCTCGGGCGCCGTGGTCATCTCATATCCGCCGGCCACCTGCACGATCGCCAGCCCGTGATGGTTGGATCGATACGCCTCGCCGAGCGCGTCGAGACACGCCGACACCTGCGCGGGATCCGCCCCGTCGAGGATGTCGCACAGCTTCGCCAGGCTCAGCGGCTCCGTCGAGACGTGGAGCAGGGCCTCGACGATCGGCCGGAGGTCGAGATCATCCACCCGAGTAGTCCTCCGGCGCTGTTGAAGCCGTCTCGGTCGCGTCCGCCTCCAGGCGGACGATGGCAATGGTCCCGGCGGCTTCGTCTTGCCGAAGCCCCAAGACATGGATCTTGACCAGCTCCAGCAACGCCAGGAAGGTGACGATCACCGCGACGCGCGACTGGGCGCCTTCAAAGAGCTGGTCGAAGCGCAACGTCATCCCGTCACCTAGTTCGTCGATCCGTTCCAGAATTTTGGTCATCCGGTCGCGGACGGTCAGCGTATCGACCGAGATGTCCATGATCGCCTGATCCGGCACCCGCTCCAACACGCCGCGCAGCGCGTTGAGAAGATCGAAGAGCGAAAGATCGCCCAACTCGAAGCCCTCCGGCTCGATCTCGGGCAACTCCTGCTCGCGCCGAAACACATTGCGCCAATGCGCCTCGCGCTCCTCCAGGAGGCCCGCCGCTTCTTGGTAGCGCTGATACTCCACCAGGCGTTGAATCAGTTCTTGGCGGGGATCGCGATCGTCTTCGGCGGCATCCGGTTGCTCGTCTCGCGGCAAGAGCATGCGCGATTTGATCTGGACCAAGGTGGCGGCCATCACCAGAAATTCGCCCGCGACCGAGAGATTCAATTCGGTCATCAGGTCGAGATACTCCAGATACTGCTGCGTGATCGAGGAAATCGGAATGTCGTAAATATCGATGCGGTGTTCGCGAATCAGATGGAGCAGGAGATCCATCGGCCCCTCGAAGGTCGGGACTTTGACCTCATAGGCGGCGGGACCCGTGGAATCAGGCTTGGCGGACAAGGCGGGTCTCCATCGGGCCGCACCATATCAGCTTTGCGGGGGAGGGGTCAAGCGCGTGGGACGACATCAAAGCGGCAGGCCGGTCTTCCAGACCGCGGTCTTGATCTGGGTCATCGCCTCCATCGCGTACTTGACGCCTTCACGGCCCAGCCCCGAATCCTTCATGCCGCCGTACGGCGTGTGGTCGACGCGGAACATGGGAGAGTCGTTGATGATGATCCCGCCCACGTCGAGGCCGTCGATCGCCTCGAACGCCCGGCGAACATCGTGAGTGAAAATACCGGCTTGGAGACCATAGCGCGAGTCATTGACGAGGTGTAACGCCTCATCGAACGATCGATAGGGCGCGAGCGTGACGACCGGCCCGAAGACCTCCTCGCAGCTGACGGCCATTTGGGGTCCGGCATGGGTCATGACGATCGGCGAGATGAGGTTCCCCGAGCGCGTGATCGGGGTCAACGCCTTCGCCCCGCCCGCAACCGCATCCGCGGCCCAGCGCTCCACGCGATCGGCTGCGCCTCGATCGATCAATGGACCGACGACGGTCTTGGGATCGAGGGGATCGCCCACCGGCAGGGAATCCACCTCCAGCAGGAATTGCTCGACGAATCGCTCGTACAGGGCCTCGTGAACCAGGATGCGCTGGACCGAGATACAAATCTGCCCCGCGTACGCGAACGCCCCGAACGCCAGCCGCCGGGCCGCCCACGCCAGATCGGCATCCACGTGCACCACCGCCGCCGCGTTGCCGCCCAACTCCAACAGGACGCCTTTCTTCCCGGCATTCGCCTTGATGCGCCAGCCGACGGCGGCGCTGCCGGTGAAGGTCACGAACTGCATACGGGGATCCGCAACCAGCGCTTCGGCCACGTCGACCGCACAGGGGAGGATATTGATGACGCCGGGCGGGACCCCCGCCTCTTCCAGAATCTTTCCCAGGCGCAGCGCGGTCAGCGGCGCTTGAGGCGGAGGTTTGAGGACCATCGTGTTGCCGGACGCCACGCACGGCGCGATCTTGTGAGCCACCAGATTGAGGGGAAAATTGAACGGCGCGAACGCGGCAATGGGACCCAATGGAACGCGTTGAGTCATCGCCACATACCCTTCGCCCGCCGGCGACCAATCGGTCGGGAGCCACTCGCCCCCGAGGCGCTTGGCCTCTTCGGCGGCGACGGTAAACGTGGCCGCGGCGCGATCGACCTCAGCCGAGGCAAATTGAATTGGCTTGCCGGCCTCGACGGCGATCAGACGGCTCAGGTCCGCCTTCTGCGCGTTCAGCCCGGCCGCGGTCCGCATCAGCCACTCCGCGCGCCGATGCCGGGGCACCGTGCGCGAAGCCTTAAATGCGCGCTGCGCCGCCGCGATCGCCTCGTCGAGCTGCGCCCGACCCGCCTGGCAGACCTCGGCGATCACCTCGCCGGTATACGGGTTATGAACCGAAGCCGACGTGTCGGCGGTCACCCACCGGCCATCGAGCAGAAACGGCGTACGGTCCATCGGGGCCTCCTTCGTTAGGCGGGTTCGAGGTCTTTCAACAACTCGCGACGGGTCTCCTCGCGCAGAGGCGTCTCACCCCGATAGCCCGGGTGGTCGATGACCAGGGCCGGCTGCGAACCGTTGCCAAGAGCGCGCCGGGCCGATTCGTCGAGGCGAAACCGCACGTAGTGGACGGCGCTGATCTTGGACTCATCGCTGTGCCCTTCTTCGAACACCGCCGGAATCGGCGACACGCCGTCCAGACGAAGAAAGACCGATCGGCCGTTGTCGATGCCGTAGAGACGATCCAGCGTCGGCTTGATCTCCTGCGGGTCGGCCACTTCGATGAACAGGGTCGCGGACAACTCCCCATCGTCGGGAATGAGGTGATTGTAGGTCTCGATCTCGTGCCGGATCTGCTGCTCATCGTACACGTGCTCGGCCCGCATCATCTCGTGAATCTGGTGCAGAACGGTCTGACGATTTTCGAACACCAGGGTCACCGCGTCGCCGACCGAGACCCGGCGCGTTTTCTTGAGCTCAATGACCTCCCGCCGCAGACGGTCACGCAGCGGCTCATACTCCGGAAGCGACTTGACCTCTTCACGATGAATCTTTCGCATGGGACGATTTCCTTACGGCCTATTCCGGGCGAGAATCCAACCCGTAAGCCCGATGAATGATCTGAATGGGATGATACGCCTTCTGCCCGGTTCCCTGCTCCAGTTGAAGACCCGAGAGCGGACAATCGGACACCAGGGTGTCCGCCTCGGCGGCGCGCACGGCCTGAAACGCCTTCTGCCCCACCTGCATCGAGGCGTCGAACCATTCCACCTTCACGCTCCACGAGCCGTCGTGACCGGAACACTTCTCAATGAGTTCCACGCGCGTGTCGGGGATCAATTGCATGAGATCCCGGGATTTGTACCCGATGTTCTGATCGCGGAGATGACAGGGAATCTGATACGCGATGGTTCCGATAGGCTGCGTAAAGTCGGTGGACAACTCCCCTTTCTGATGCAGCAACATGAGGTACTCGCAGATATCGAACGTGTGCTTGGCGACCAGGCGCGCATCGTCGCTGGCTAAGAGCGCCGGATATTCCTTTTTCAGCATCAGGCTGCAACTGGGAATGGGCGACACGATCGGATAGCCGCGATCGACCATCGCCTTCAGCGAGGCCACGTTGGCGCGGGCCTGGGTCTTGAGCGCGTCGAAATCGCCGGTGTCGAAGTAGGGCATGCCGCAGCACTGTTGGTCGGGCCAGACCACCTCGACCCCATTTTTCTCGAGGACCTGAACGGCCGCGCGGCCCACCTCCGGATAATTGTAATTCGTCAGGCAACCCGAAAACAGCGCCACGTGTTTTACCCCGGCTTTCGCCTGCGCCGGGCGCTTGCGAAACCAGGTCGGGAACGGTTGGAACGCGATGGGCGGCAGCCACCGCCCACGATGGATCCCCACCCAGCGGTGGAGAATCTCCCGAAACCAGCCAATCCGTACCAGACGATTGACGACCGGAGCCAGCCAGCGAGTGGTGGTCCCGATGAAATCGGTCTTGACCAGCAGGCGATCCCGCCAACGGGGGCGTATGGTCTGCGCGCGGACCGCTTTTCCGCGGACCATCAATAACGGAAAATCGAGTCGAAAATCATGGGGAGGGGTATACGGACAGTGGTTATAACAGAGCTTGCAGTAAAAACAGGCGTCCACCACCTCATCCGCGACGGCAGGGGCGAGCTGACCCATCTCCCCGTCCACCGCATCGATGCGATTGAACAGAATGGAAAAAGACGGACACAGATTGAAACACCGCCGGCAGCCGTGGCAAATATCCGCCACGCGAGTGAATTCCTCGCTCAGGGCCTCGGCATTCCAGAAGGTTGGATCGTTGAGTTGGGCCTCCATGCGCTCCCTTCGTGCGAAATCCGCGGCGCGGGCCCCCGGATGCGGGACCCGCGCCGCGGTCGTGAAATCGACTTACTTCTTGAGAGTATCGACGGCCTTCTGGAAGCGGCCGGCGTGCGACTTCTCGGCTCGGGCCAGCGTCTCAAACCATTCCGAAATCTCTTCGAATCCCTCTTCGCGGGCCGCCTTGGAGAACCCGGGATACATCTGCGTATACTCGTAGGTTTCGCCTTCGATGGCCGACTTGAGGTTCTTCTCCGTATCCCCGATCGGTACGCCGGTCACCGGATCGCCGATCGCCGCCATGAAATCGAAGTGCCCGAACGCGTGTCCGGTCTCCCCCTCGGCCGTATCCCGAAACACCCCGGCGATATCGGGATATCCTTCGATGTCGGCCTTGCGCGCGAAATAGAGATAGCGCCGATTGGCCTGCGATTCTCCGGCAAATCCCTCTTTGAGGTTCGCCAACGTTTTCGTGCCTTGAAGACTTTTCGCCATAGCCCCTCCCCTTTTCCGGTTGATGGAATGAAACAGATCGGCCGAAGACGACGCGTCCGGCCGACGGCCTTAATGTTCCGACGTTTTGCAGTCTCCGCAATACCCGTAGAATTCCACGCTGTGACTGACCAGTCGATACGACCGGCGAATCGCCGCCGGCGGCTGCACGCGATCCAAGACCGCATCGCCGAAATCTTCGATCTTCCGGCAGCTCAAACAGATCACGTGGTGGTGAGCCTCCACATTGGCGTCATACCGGGCGCTATTATCTAAAAATCGCATCTCTCTAATCAACCCGAGTCCCTTCAACGTATCCAAGGTCGTATAGATGGTATTGAGCGACAACATCGGATAGGCGTGTTTGACCTTCGTGTAAATCTCCTCCGCGCTCGGATGACTCTCGGTGGCGGCCAACGCCTCATAAATCGCCAGCCGCTGATGGGTGAACTTCAACCCCGCGTCCTTGAGACGCTTGGCGACGTGCTGGTGGTCCTTGGGAGTCCTCATGGCCATAATAATTCCTTATCGATAATAATTACTTGAAAGTTTATATCACTAGATAAGATCTATGTCAAGCATGGGAACTGTTGCCGACTTTTTATTCGCCCGCCGGCGTTGACACGCCCAGCATTTTCGACCCTCCCCCCTTGCGGGGGAGGGAAGGGTGGGGGGGCTTCGCGCTGCCGCCCTTGCCAAGACGTGCGGACGACCGTCCGATGGGCCCCCCCCATCCCCCCCTTCCCCCGCAAGGG
>JBDSOK010000190.1:0-21459 GCA_039914845.1 Nitrospiria bacterium
AGTCACCGATGCCGCGTTACTCGCTTGGTCGCAACTGGGGAACTTCAGGGCAACTTCTCCCGCCAAGAATAATGGATTGGCTTCCCGCCCTTTGAGAAAGAGAATCTTCGGACGGATCGTCACATCCCCGACGACTCCCTGAGTGCCCCCGGGGCCGCTGACGAAGAAATACGGCACCTCCACCGCAAAGTTGAGATGGTTTAACAGACCGTACGTCAGTTCACTCATGAGGGCATACCGCGTCGTCCGGGACGTGAACCGCGCGGATTCCACTCCCAAGTCCAATTGCGACACGCCGTGATCCAACATCGTGCCCCGTTCAGTGTTCAGAAAGGGGCGCGCGGCCTTGACCTCGGTCGCCATCATCAGGCCAAGAAGGACGCACGACAGGCTGCACGCGAGGTTAACCATGGGGCGCGATTCTACGGATTTTGAGGGACACGGTCAACACCTGGTCTCGACGTTTTTCCACATTCTGATATTCTCACCTCCGTTACCTCGGTCACTCGCGAAAGGAGTCGCTATGGAAAAAGCCGTGCGGGAAAACATTACGGTCCTAGTCATTGACGATGAGGTGGGACCACGGGAATCTCTCAAGATGATTCTCAAGCCCTTTTACCATGTCTATACGGCAGACAACGGAACCGATGCTTTGGCGCTGATGAAAGCGAATCAGATCGATCTGGTCACACTGGATCTCAAGATGCCTGGTCTTCACGGCACCGAAGTGCTTCAGGCCATCAAGCGCGATCATCAGACGACGGAAGTCGTGATCGTCACCGGATTCGGCGGATTAAAAACCGCAGTGGACGGCATTCGGTTCGGCGCCTCCGATTATCTGCTCAAACCATTCAACATTACGGAAATGCTGACCACGATCCGGCGCGTGCTTGAACGGCGCCCCTCGTCTCAACCTCAAACCGGGACGGCCTGATCCCCTAGGCCTGGGCTCCCGGCCGGTCCTCCGGGGGGCAGCGGCTTCCCGACCAGCCGGATCATTTCTTTCGCATGCCGCAGCGCGGTCGGGGTGATCTCTTCCCCCGCCAACATCCTGGCAATTTCACGGGTTCGCTCAGGAGTCGTCAACGGTCGCGCACGGGTGAGCGTTCGATCTTTTTTGACCGTCTTTTCCACCAGCATGTGGACATCGGCCCCGCTCGCCACCTGAGGGAGGTGCGTGACGCAGAGCACCTGACGATGCGCGGCGATGGCCTGGAGGCGGCGGCCGACGACTTCCGCCACCGCTCCCCCAATTCCGGCGTCGACCTCATCGAAGATCAACGTCGGCACATGATCAACCTGAGCCAACACCGTTTTTAAGGCGAGCATCAGCCGTGAGAGTTCGCCCCCCGATGCGACTTTTCGTAAGGGCTTGGTGGGCTCTCCCGGATTCGCGCTGATCAGGAACTCCACCCGATCGGCTCCCTTGGAACCCAAATCGTGCTCGCCATCCAATCCCTCGATCGCCACGCAGAACCTGGCCCGCATTTTCAGACGTTCCAACTCATCGTTCACCAGTCCTTCCAACCGCACACCCGCGGTGAGACGACGATCGCGCAATTGCCCCGCGAGCGATCGGACTCGTTGGGCCACCCGGTGGATCCGTTCGGCAAGATCCTGAGAGGCATCAGCCTCAGCCCGGAGCGCTCCGTAGGTGGATCGTTTGGCCAGGAGAAGAGGACCGATTTCATCGGCAGACACCGAGTATTTGCGACGCAGGCCGCCGAGTTGGTCCAAGCGGGTCTGAACGGCTTCCAGGCGCCGGTCATTGTGCTGGATCCGATCAAGGTAGTCCCGGAGTTCGGTGGCCAATTCCTGAAGTTGAACGAGGGTGGTCCGCCCCAATTCCGCCGCGCTACGCAGGCGATCGTCGATCGCCACCGTCCGGTCCAGATCGGCGCAGATCCCGCTCAAGTGCTCCACCACGGACCCGTCATTTTGGTGAAGGCGCTCATAGACGCCGCTTGATATTTCCAGGAGGCGGCCCGTCTGACTCAATACCGCGTTCTCGCGCTCAAGCGCATCCCACTCCCCGGGTTGAACGTCGGCCCTTGTCAGTTCCTCGATCTGATCCACCAGGAGTTCCATCTCGCGGCCGCGAGCATGTTGACGGGCCTCCGAGTCCTCCAGTTGGGCCCCTAACGAGCGCCACTCTGACCACGCCTCGGTATAGTCGGCTTGCAGCGACTCGCTGTGAGCATAGGCATCAAGAAGGATGAGCGGCGTCTCGGCCCGCAGCAGCGACTGATGATCGTGCTGGCCGTGCAGGTCCACCAGTTGAGCGGCGATCGGCATCCACATTCCAACCGTCACCGGGCGGCCGTTCAGATACACCCGTCCCTTGCCCGATCGGGCAACCACGCGCTGGATGACCACCTCGTCTTCGGCGTCATACCCCATCGCCTGCAGCGCGGACACAACCGGACCGGCCTCAGGAAGCGTGAACGCCGCCTCGATCACCGCCTCATCCTTGCCCGACCGAATACAATCGGGAGACGCGCGTCCCCCCAACAGCACGGTCATGGCGTCGATGAGAATGGATTTACCGGCTCCGGTCTCGCCGGTCAGGACGTTGAGACGCGGCCCAAACGTGAGGTGGAGGTGGTCGATGAGGGCAAAATCTTGAATCCGCAGGTCACGCAGCATTCGCCGGCCCACATGCGGAAGGGAATGCGAAGTTATGCGGTGAGCAAGGAATCGATTTTTTCTTTGAACTGCTGTTTGGACGCCGCGCCGACGATCTTTTCAACGGGCTTGCCGTCACGGAAAAACATCAGCGTCGGAATGCCCATGATCTGATACCGGCTCGCGACATCCGGATTCTCATCGGTATTCAATTTGGCAACGGTCAGCTTACCGGCGTATTCGACGGCCAGTTCTTCGACCGTCGGGGCGATCATCTGACACGGACGGCACCACGCCGCCCAGAAATCGACCATGATCAATCCCGGGGCTTTCAAGACCGCGCCCTCCCACGTTGCGGTATCCACTTTCAGCGCCTGGCCCATATATCCTCCCGAAACGTGCGGGTCATCCTATCGTACCGACCGCAAGCGTGTCAACGAAAAGCACGCGGCCCCTCTCACGAGGGGCCGCGTCATGACCGCTACCGCAGGAACTGACTTAGTACATATCTCCCATACCGCCGCCGCCTCCGTGCATCGGAGGAGCCTTGGATTCTTTCTCCGGAATCTCCGCCACCATGACTTCGGTCGTCAGCATCAACCCCGCCACGCTTGCGGCATTCTGCAACGCGGTGCGCGTCACCTTGGTCGGATCGATAATGCCGGCCTCGATCATGTCGACATAGGTCTCGGTGGCCGCATCAAACCCCCAGGAAGGTTTCGGATTGTTTCGGACCTTGTCCATGATGACTGATCCTTCCAAGCCGGCGTTGGCCACAATTTGACGGATCGGCTCTTCAAGCGATCTGCGGATAATCGTGACGCCGGTCTGCTGGTCGTGGTCGAGCTTGAGTTTATCGAGCACCGGCACACATCGCAGCAATGCCACCCCGCCGCCGGGAACAATCCCCTCTTCCACCGCGGCCTTGGTCGCGTGCAACGCATCTTCGACCCGCGCTTTCTTCTCTTTCATCTCCGTTTCGGTCGCGGCGCCCACGTTGATCACCGCCACACCGCCGACCAATTTGGCGAGACGTTCTTGGAGCTTCTCGCGATCGTAATCCGAGGTCGTCTCCTCCACCTGGGCCTTGATCTGCTTCACGCGGCCTTGGATCTTGCCGGACTCGCCCGCCCCTTCAACGATGGTCGTGTTGTCTTTATCGATCGTCACCCGCTTGGCGCGGCCGAGATCCGTCACCTTGACATTTTCCAGCTTTAAGCCGAGATCCTCGGAAATCACCTGGCCGCCGGTGAGAATCGCAATATCCTCCAACATCGATTTGCGGCGATCGCCGAAACCTGGAGCTTTCACGGCCGCCACATTGAGTGTTCCTCGGAGCTTGTTGACGACGAGAGTCGCCAATGCCTCACCCTCCACTTCCTCGGCAATGATGACGAGGGGTTTGCCCATCCGGGCCACTTGTTCCAGAATCGGCAAGAGATCTTTCATCGTGCTGATCTTTTTTTCATTGATCAGCAAAAAGGCATCTTCCAAGACGACTTCCATCCGTTCCGGATCGGTCACGAAGTACGGCGACAGGTACCCGCGGTCAAACTGCATCCCCTCCACGACGTCGAGCGAGGTCGACATGCTCTTGGCTTCTTCGACCGTAATCACGCCGTCCTTGCCGACCTTTTCCATCGCTTCGGCAATTAAATCGCCGATGGCGTGGTCGTTATTAGCCGAGATCGTGCCGATCTGGGCAATTTCCTTTTTCGTTTGACAGGGTCGGCTGATCTTTTTGAGTTCCTCGAGCACCAATTCCACCGCCCGATCGATGCCGCGCTTGATATCCATCGAGTTGGCACCGGCCGTGACGCTTTTCACGCCCTCGCGAAAAATGGCCTGGGCCAATACCGTCGCGGTTGTCGTTCCATCGCCCGCAACATCGCTCGTTTTGCTGGCAACTTCCTTCACCAACTGAGCGCCCATGTTCTCGTAGGGGTCTTTCAGTTCGACCTCTTTCGCCACGGTGACACCATCTTTGGTAATCGTAGGCGCGCCGAACTTCTTTTCGATGACGGCATTGCGTCCCTTGGGGCCTAGTGTTGCCTTGACGGCATTGCTTAATTGATTGACCCCCCTCAAAATGGATGCTCGCGCATCCTCGCTAAATACCATTTGCTTCGCCATCTGTGCTCCTCCTGTCCATGCCCGATACCGTCTTACCGCCCCTGGTGCCAGGGACAAGACGCGCGTGATTCATCTCTCGCTGCGACACCGCAATTTCCTGGCTGACCGCTATTTCTCGATCACCCCCAAAATATCTTCCTCTTTTAAAATCAGATAATCGGTTCCGTCAAACGAAATCTTGCTGCCGGAGTACTTGTCGAACAGCACTTCATCTCCGACCTTGACCGTTTTGACTTCTCCGCCGATGGCCTCAATCCGGCCCTTTTGCGGTTTCTCCTTCGCCGCATCCGGGATATAGAGCCCCCCGCTGGTTCGCTCTGCTTCCTCGGAATAGCTGACGAACACCCGCTCCTTCAGCGGTTTGAAATTCACCTTTTTCCGAACAGCCGTTTCAGTTCCCATAAAATCCTCCTCTTTCAGTGAAGTGGTAGCACTCAGCGCCATCGAGTGCTAACAATATAATGAATCGGCGGATAAAAATCAAGGGCTTTCCATGTGTATATTTTGCTGCATTTAGATGCTCTTCCCCTGGACGATTGCGGGGGGCGGAGGAGGTTGATTGAGAAGATCTTTAAACACACTCCAACTTTTCAGTAACTCGATCGCCTTTTGAAGCTGCGGGTCCTCATCCGACAACGCCCCCTCGCGCGGCAGATCGGGAATGGGGGCCAATTCAGGCGAATCACTCCCCTCGGAAGGGGCTTGCGGAGCCGACTCATTCTTCAGGTGCCGTTCCAAATCGCGTTCCCGCATAATCGGCCGACGCGTCTCCCCCTTCACCGGCGCGGCACGCACCGTAATCGTGGGATCAATTCCGGTATTTTGGATCGAGCGGCCCTTGGGGGTAAAGTACTTGGCCGTGGTGAGGCGTAGCGCCGAACCGTCACTCAGCGGAATAATGGTCTGGACCGATCCCTTCCCGAATGTCGTCGTCCCGACCACCACGGCACGCCCCCAATCCTGCATCGCGCCTGCCACGATCTCCGACGCGCTCGCACTCCCCTCGTTGACGAGCACGATCATCGGGAGGTCCAGCAGAGGCTTCGCCCCATCAGCCGTGTACTCTTCGGCTTTGCCCTGGCGCCCTCTGATCGACACCACGGCCTTTCCCTTCGGCAGGAAGAGTTCGGAAACCTCGACCGCTGCGGTCAAGAGGCCCCCAGGATTATTGCGGAGGTCGAGAATGAGAGATTGTATTTTTTGCGTTCGCAGACTTTCCAGAGCTTTGGTCAAATCCTTCCCGCTCTGTTCTTGGAATTGCGTCAATCGCAGGTAACCGATACCGTCATCCAACACCTTGGATTTCACACTCTGAATCTTGATGATCTCGCGCATTAACGTGACGTCGAATGGGGCCTTGATGCCCTCCCGCTCCAACGTCAGGTTCACTTTCGTGCCTTTCGGCCCCCGCATTTTGTTCACCGCGTCCATTAAACTGACATCCTTGGTCGATGTCCCTTCGATTTTGACGATTTTGTCTCCGGCTTTAATTCCCGCGCGATCGGCGGGAGTGCCTTCGATCGGCGCAATGACCGTCAAACGCTCGTCTTTCAGGCCGATTTGGATACCCAGTCCGCCGAATTCGCCCTTGGTATCGACTTGCATCTCCTTGTAGAGATCGGGCGGCATGAACGCCGAATGGGGGTCAAGCATGTTCAATAGACCCCGGATGGCGCCGTAAATCACATCCTTCGGCTTGGTCTCTTCCACGTAGTTGCGCTGAACTTGATTGAGGACCTCGGTAAAAGGCCGCAGGTCCTCGTAGGTCTCAGCCTGCTGGGCCAGACCTTTACTTTCCAACATCTTGCCGGACAGCATGCCCGCCATGAACACGGCAAAAACCCCCAGCGGCAGCCACCCAACCCGTTTGCGCTCATCGATCATTCTCTTCCTCCTCGTGTAAGCAGCCACCCGATCGGATCGAGCGGATCTTTTCCATGACGTAATTCAAAATACAAGCGCTCATCTCCTGCCGAGGTCCGGCCGATCACTTGTCCGGCGTTCACGCGATCGCCGGCCCGCACGGTGAGCGACGCCGCGTGGGCATAGAGCGAAAGATATTGGTCGCCATGATCGACAATCACGACCCGTCCATATCCCTTGAGCCGATCCGCATAGGCGACACGGCCTTCGGCAATCGCCCGGATCGCCGCCTGATCCTTCGCCCGAATTTCAATGCCCTTCCGATCGACATAGGTCTCAAAACGCGGATGCTTGTGTCGCCCGAACGCTCCGACCACTTCGCCGGTTGACGGCCAGATCAAGCGGCCTTTGTTCCGGGCAAACCCCGTGCCGGGCGACGGCCGGAGCGATGCCCGGACCAATTCATCGATCAACACCTCCAGATTGCGCGAGGCCTCCTCGAGATCCTCGATCGACCGCGTGTACGCCACCTTCTCGGCGCGAAGGCCCAACAACAGCCGTCGCCGGGTTTCCCGTTCGGCCCCCACCGCAACCAAGGCCTCACGCTCGAGGCGCCGGACGTCATCCATCTCCCGCTTGAGACGTTCCAACGCCTGGACCTGTTCGGTCACGGTCGAGGCGGCGGTTTGAGCGTCGAGCAAGACGCGACGGTCCCGATGCACGATGATTCGGATGGCGTCATACCTGACCGCAATATCTCCCTCGGCGGCCAATACAAAACGCCCGTAACCGACGGCGTGTCGCTTGGCCATTTCACGCACCCTGATCCGCGCACGCCGTCGCGCCTCCTCAGCCCCCGTTTCCAGTTGCGCCAGGGTCTGGGCGGCACGCAGGATATCCTGGTCTTTTTGTGCGACATCCAACTCGGCCAGGCGCAAGGCACGCCGTGTAATGGCGAGTGCCCGCTCGGTCTCTTGCAGTCGTTCGGCCACGGACCGTTCGCGGCTGCTGACGAGATCGCGCTGCTTCCGAATCCGATTCAACTCCTGCTGAAGCGTCGCCAATTCACGTCGCTCAGCAGCGATCCGCTCCGTCAGCGAGTCTTTGGACCAACCCATCGCCGGCACGCTCGTCACGAGCGCGGCCAGCATCAACCCCGCCGTTCGTCTTCGCCACGCGCTACGTGACCGGTTGACTGATGCGCCAGACGGCGGCAAGGCTGCCGACCCCTCCCACGATTGCTCCCAAACCGATCAACAACGGCACAAACTCAAGCGGAAACACGAGGCGATTCATCCAAAAAGCCAAGAGCCCTTCGAACTGGACCACTCGGGATTGCGCCAGACCCCATCCGGCTCCCAGCACCGCGGATGCCAGCGCCCCCCCGACCGTGCCGATCACCAATCCTTCAAACACAAAGGGACGAATGACGACGCCTTCCGATGCCCCCAACAATCGCAACAAGGAGACTTCATCGTGCCGGGTGCGAAGCGACATCTGAATCATCACCCCGATTACCACCGCCACCCCCGCGGCGAGGGCCCCGCCCAGCAACGCCCCCGCAACCCACACCGCCCGGGCCGCGAGGGCCAGATCTCGAATCAGCGCCTCCCCGTAGCGGACCTCTTCGACGCCCGGCCCTGCGGCCCATGCTGACGCGAGTGAAGCCATCCGATCGGGCGTCTGGGCTTCATCGGTCAGCGACACTTCGATCCACGCCGGAAACGGATTATCGCCGAGTCCCTCGAGCACTGAACGATCCAACCCCATGGATTGCAAAAAAGCCTCCTGGGCTTCACTCTTTGAGACAAACCGCTGGCCACGCACCGCGTGATGATCGGTGATGGTGTGGCGGAGCAGATCGATTTGATCCGCGGTCGCGTCATCGCGCACATACACCACCACTTTGATGTCGGCTCGCCACGCGCGCATCAGGTTCCAGGCATTCCAGGCGGCGAGCCAACACCCCCCCGCAAGGGTCAAGACGATCGCTGAGGTGATCGCCACCCCCACCGTCGCGGCCCGGCGCCGGGACTTCATGGGCGTTCAACCTGGAGTCCCGTTTCATGAATTCGCCCTTGCACGAGGCTCAGCCGCCGCGCACTCAACCGGCCCGCCAATGTCGGGTCCTGAGTCGCCACCAAGAGCGCGACCCCTTTCTCATGCGCCTCGCGCAACGTTGCCACGACCGCGGCTGATCCGGTCTCGTCGAGTAATGCGGTCGGCTCATCGGCGAGGACGACGGCTGGCCGACCGACCAATGCCCGCGCGAGGCAGACCAACTGGGTTTCCCCTCCTGATAAATGTTGGGGGAAAGCATCTCGGCGCCGCTCAAGCCCAACCGCCTTGAGCGCTTCATAGATTCGGAACCGACGTTCTCGGATCGGGACATTACCCGCCCGCAGCACGAGATTTACATTCTCAGCCACTGTCAAACGGGGCAGAAGGGGGATCCCCTGGATCATCAGCCCCATCGAGCGCCGGACCTGGGCCAACGTGGAGCCGGTTGAGTTCGAGATCTCAATCCCGCCGATCAGAATACGCCCGGTATCGGGACGCTCCATGCCCATCACGGTGCGAAGCAGCGTACTCTTTCCCGCCCCCGTTCGTCCCTCAAGAACAATCAACCCGCCGCGGGGGATATGAAAACTGACGCCCTTGAGAACATCCGTCCCCGGCCGAAATGACTTCCACACGTCCAGTACGGCGATCGCGACTCTGGAAAAATTGGCTGACCGCTCCCCCGTTACCCTGGGAGATTGGAGGGAGGCGTCAGGGGCGGCCGTCACGTCGCCTTTCCTCGCCGGGAAGCGAGGTACTCGTCGATCACTTGGTCCAGGGTGCGCCGGCCGGGCGGCATGAGGGGCGGTGACGGCGGCGACGGAACAGCCTCGACCTGAGGCGTCGGCGCCGGCGCCCCGCCGAATTGGCCCGCCGTCAGGCTCTTAATCATCGTGTGATGCTGTTCCTTCATCATCTCCCGGATGACGTCGGGGTTGGGACCGGCGTTGAGGATGTCGGCATAGGAGGTTTTTTTCGAGGAGAGAATCGCGCCACCGGAAAATAAATGGGTGGCGATCACCGGACTGTGCCGGCCGCCATCTTCCGTCTGGACATGATACGTCTTTCCTCCATACTCGATATCGGTATTGATGCCGCTTAACATGGCGATCGCTCCACACCACGCCGCATCGGCTTACCCCGGAGAGGCATCAAACGCGTTGGGAATGACGTCCACCCGCGGGGGACCCGGCCCGCGCTCATCCACCACCACGATGTCGAATCGGCACAGCGGCTCTCCAAGACGGCGGGAGACCAAATACTGTTGGGCCATGCGCACCAGGCGGGCCCGTTTCCGTTGGTCGATCGCATAGACCGGCTCGCCGAACCGACTGCCGCGACGAGACTTGACCTCGATAAAGACGAGGGTCGCTCCGTCATACGCCACCACATCCAGTTCACCCCAGCGGGATCGATAATTGCGTTCGATGATGCGGTATCCCTTCCGCGCCAGCACCGCCGAGGCCACCGCTTCGCCCCGCTCCCCAAAGTCATCCGTATCACGAGACACGGTTCGTCGCGGTCGGTGTCACGCCACGAAATGTCCGGCGGTGAATGGGACAGGAGCCGTGGCGGGACAGACGCTCGACGTGGAACGGCGTCCCATATCCCTTGTGGCCCGAGAACCCATAGCGAGGATATCGAACGTGGTAGTCCTCCATCAGACGGTCGCGGATCACTTTGGCGACGATCGAGGCGGCCGCGATTAAATAGCTGACGGCATCTCCATGGATGATGGCCCGTTGGGGCGTATCGAGTCGCCGAAGGGTCACTGCATCGATCAGCAGCGCATCCGGGACGATTCCCAAGCGGGACACCGCCTCTTCCATCGCCACGATTGTGGCCTGGAGGATATTGATACGTTCAATCTCCCGGGGCCCCACCATGCCGACGCCGACCGCGAGCGCCGATTCCAGAATTTGATGATAGAGGCGCTCGCGCTCGGTCGCGGGGACCTCCTTGGAGTCCCGAACGCCGCGAATCGGGCGGCGCCACGGCAATATCACCGCCGCCGCCACAACCGGTCCTGCCAACGGGCCCCGTCCGACCTCGTCGATGCCGGCAATCCACGAGAAGCCGGCGGCACTGAGTTGGCGCTCGTGAGTCAGCATCGGCGCGATGACGGGATCGCCGGCAAAAAACGCGCTACGACACCGGGGCCGTTTCGGGAGTCGGCACCTCTTCGGGCTCGGTCACCGGAACGGACGGTTTTCGCCGGAGCCGCGAATCGCTCGAGCGTTCGGCAATGCGGGCGGCGCGCCCCTGCTTGGAGCGGAGATAATAGAGCTTGGCCCTCCGGACCCGACCGGATCGCACGACGTCCACTTTTTCGACGAACGGGGAATGGACGGGGAAGATCCGTTCGACGCCCACGCCATAGGACACTTTCCGAACCGAAAACGTCTCGCGATTGCTGCCGCCTTTCCTGCCGATCACCACGCCTTCGAAGACCTGAATCCGCTCCTTTTCGCCCTCGATGACCTTGACGTGCACCCGGACCGTATCGCCGACCTCAAAACTCGGAGCCTGGGGTTTGAGAAATCGTTTTTCAATTCGCTGCATCTGGTTCATGCTTCCTCCTTCGCGGGCGCTTCTCGAAAGCCCCGGCTCCACAGTGAAACCGTCGATGACGGTCCGACGTCACGATGACCACCCATCGGCAGCGTTCAGCCGCGCACGCTCCACGTCGCTCAGCTCCGCCCGCTCAAACAGGTCCGGCCGACGTTGGCGCGTTTCCCGCAAGGCCTGTTCACGCCGCCACAGTCGAATCGCCTCGTGATGTCCTGATAGTAAAACCTCCGGCACTCGCAGGCCGCGGAATTCGGCGGGCCGGGTGTAGTGCGGATATTCCAACAACGAATCGACAAACGACTCTTCGGTAACGGACTGCGGATCGCCCAACACACCCGGGACCAACCGGGTGGTGGCATCCAGCATCACCAAGGCGGCCAGTTCTCCGCCTGTGAGCACATAATCGCCGATGGAGACCTCTTCCCAGGGCGCCATCGCAGAAATCCGTTCGTCAATCCCTTCGTAGTGGCCGCACAAAAAGGTCAATCGACGGCCGTCACGGCTCCACTCGTCCGCCAACGCATGCGAAAATCGACGTCCGCGGGGGGAGGTTAAAATCCACCGGCGCGGCTCGCCGTCTGCCATCAGCGACTCGACCGCGCGCGCCACCGGTTCGACCTTCAACACCATCCCGACCCCACCGCCATACGGCGTGTCGTCCGCCGTTCGATGGCGATCCATCGTGTAATCCCGCAGATCCAAGACGCCCACGCCCAGCCGCCCCAGCTCCTGTGCCCGCCGTAACATGCTCGTCGCCAGAACCGTCCGGATCATGTCGGGAAACAGCGTGATGATGTCAGAGCGCAGCATCGTCCATCCATCCATCAGGGGGGCGAACGGTCATGCGATGCGCCCCCAAGTCGACCTCCAGGACCACCCGACGAGTCGCCGGCAACAAGCGCTCGGACGTCCCGGCATCCAGCACCAACACGTCATGCGGTCCGGTCGACCAGACATCCCGGACGACGCCGAGGCGCTCCCCCGATTCGGTCCACACCTCCAACCCCTTGAGCTCGTCGTGATAGAACGAGTCAGGGGGAAGAACCGGCCGGTCGGACTCGGGCACCGCCAGATAACATCCTCGGAACCCCGCGACGGCATCCAGCGACCGCCATTCTGAAAACCGCATTACCAGAGCTCCGCGCCCGGCGTCGCGGACCGTCATGATCGTCGCGACTCTCGGCGGTTCAGCTAAGATCCACAACGAGACGCCGGGGTCAAAACGCTTCGGCGCATCCGACAGCGATACCACTTTCACCTCGCCTTCGAGTCCGACCGCTTTGAGGACGCGCCCAACCAGCACGAGGTCGTCCGGACATGCCCCACCTCGTCGATCGTCCTCTCGGATGCGATCATTGTCCACCCGACCGGTCGTCCCTACAACGTCAGCCAGCTTGAGGCGCCGGGGCGCCGATGCCCGCCCGCTTCAGCAGCTGCCTGACCGTATCAGTCGCCTGCGCGCCCTGAGTCAGCCAGCCTCTAGCCTTCGCGATGTCCACCCGGACTCCGGCCGATTCGGCCAACAGCGGGTCGTAGGTCCCCAACACCTCGATAAATCGCCCATCCCGCGGCGAACAGGAGTCCGCCACCACAATCCGATAAAACGGTCGCTTGTGCCGCCCATGTCGTGCCAATCGAATCTTGACCATATCGTGCCGACTCCCCTCGTGTGATGCCAATAAGACTCAGCGTGCGACCCGTTGTCTCGCCGCCTTGAACAACCCCGTGTAGCCGTCCTGCATGACGGTGCCGATCCCATGAGCCAGTCGCAGGACACCAGCCGTCCCCTCCGACTCCCGCAGGCCAGCCAGCTTGGCCTCGATCCGTCCGATGAGGCTGGTCGCTCCCGTGCCATCGGTATCCAACAACACCATGGCAACCGTATCGTGGTCATACCGACCCGCGATATCGACTTTTCGTATCGATGCACGGACCGCCTCCCCGACGAGCCGCATCACGCGATCTCCTTCCGGCCCATCGAGCACGTCATCCGCCACCCGGCTGATGACCACCGCCAACCCACGCTCCTGACGTTCGGCAAGCTTCACCTCGCGCCGATACAACTCGTCGAAGTGGGCTCGCGCGTAGAGCCCCGAGATCCGGTCGAAGCGCTCGCCGGCCAGAATCCGCTCCTCCAGCTCCGCCCGCTCCGAGATATCCCGCATTAAGATCATCGCCAAGGGAGCCCCATCCGCCGCAATCATCGGCACGCATGTGGCCGGAATCACCTGCCCGCCGCGTCCCGGCAGATTGACGTCAATCACCAGGTGCTGGACACCATGTTCCACCGCGGCCGCACCGGGGCACCCCTTCTCGCACAACTCAAATCCTTCCGCGTTCTGGCACACGGCGATTTCGTTGCAGACTCGCAGCCCGATCGTCTCCGGCGCGGCAAAGCCGGTCAGGCGCTCGGCCGCGGGGTTGAGCGCCACGATACGCAGCGTCCGATCGATCACCATCACGCCGTCCGACGTCTGCTCAAACAACTCCTTGAGCCGCTCCCGCTCGATCTCGAATCCCACGCGCGCCTCCTCCCCCTGCGGCGTTGCGTTCGTGCGTTACGCGGAGAACAACCGTCCCGCCAACGAACGGCCTCGCGTCGCGGTCAAGCTCTTCATCATCTTTTTCGCCTGAACGAATTGCTTGAGCAACTGATTGACGTCCTGAACCGTGGTTCCGCTCCCGCGGGCAATCCGCTTACGCCGGCTTCCGTTGATCACGTCGGGATGCTGCCGTTCATGGGCCGTCATCGATCCGACGATCGCTTCTACCCGCACGAGATCACGCTCCGCGCCCTGCCCATCCAGTTGCGCGGCGAATTTGGAGGCGCCGGGAATCATCGCCAGGATTTCAGATAAGGAACCCAGTTTTTTCACCTGGCGCAACTGCGCGCGGAAATCATCGAACGTAAAGCCGTCGGACCTCACCTTCCGCTCCAAGGCCCGGGCCTCGTCCTGAGAAAACACCTCCTGCGCCCGCTCCGCCAAACTCACCACATCTCCCATGCCCAAGATACGGGACGCGGCGCGCTCGGGATGGAAGGGCTCCAGCGCGGACAGCGCCTCGCCGACCCCCACGTATTTAATCGGCTTTCCGGTCACCGCAAGCATCGATAAAACGGCGCCACCTCGCGCATCGCCTTCGCTCTTGGTCACGATGATTCCGGTGATCCCTACGGCCTGATCGAATCGCTCGGCAATCGACACCGCAGCCTGACCGGTCATGGCATCGGCCACCAAGAGCACCTCGTGCGGACGGATCGCATCGCGTACTCCGACCAACTCGCCCATCAGCTCTTCATCCATCTGCAAGCGCCCGGCGGTATCCACAATCACCACATCCATTCCTTGGCGATCGGCGCGGGCCACCGCCGACCGACATACGGCCTGGGGCGTCTTCTCGTCGGTGGGCACATGGACCGGCACGTCGACATCGCGGCCCAGAATTTCGAGCTGACGGATGGCAGCCGGACGCTTCAGATCGGCGGCCGCCAATAAGACACGCCGGCCATCGGCACGCAATGATCGGGCGAGCTTCCCGGCGGTGGTCGTTTTCCCGGCGCCCTGCAGTCCGACCAACATCACAATGGTCGGGGGCTGGGACGCGAGTTGGAGCGGACGATGCGCCTTTCCCATGAGGGCGCATAACTCTTCCCAGACAATCTTGACGACGTGTTGACCCGGGGTGAGGCTCTGGAGGACTTCTTGGGTCAGCGCCCGAACCTTCACGCGGTCCAGCAGGGTCTTGACGACGGTATAATGCACATCGGCTTCGAGAAGGGCCAGACGCACATCACGAAGCACTTCCGTCACGGCGGCTTCATCCAACAAGCCGCGACCTCTCAGCCGTTTAAAAATCCCCTCGAATTTAGATGTCAGTCCTTCCCACACCGAACCACTCCTTCACCCACTGCTTTCGGCACAACCGAGGTAGTCTAGAGAAGCGACCAGTGAAAGTCAAGCGACTTTCTTTAGTCTTTCTGGCATGTTGCGCCCTATCCTACCCCAAGCTCCGGCGTATCTTCGCGGCCGACAACACGTATTCGCTGAACTCTTTGCCTTCGCGCCACAGCAGATAGGCACTCGAGACGAAATTGCGGTGCAGAAAGTGTTCGGCCTGACGGGGTCCCAGCTCCTCTCCGAGATACGCCTCGATCAACGCGACGTCTTCCTGAATACCCGCCCACGCGGAGTCTTGCTTGGCGAGGAACTGCAGATTCTCCTTATTGAGATACTGCCCGGCTTCAATCAAATCCGCGCGGAGGTTCCGATAGATCGCCTGCAGGTCCTTGAGCAGGCCGTCCTTGCCCGCATCGCGCAACCCGCGCCCGGTTCCGATCAATTCCGGGGGAACCCCGATCGAATAGAGGGCCGCGGTAAAGCCGATGGCGCGGGGCAAACGGATGCCTCCTTCACCACGCGCATATCCGAAGAGACCGAAGTGCAGCATGCGCTCACGCCGTTGGGGGATAAACCGGGAGAGGTCGTTGATCCGATCCGCCAGCTGTTCCACGGTGGATTTATAGTGGGCCGAAAACATCACGCAGAGCCGACTGCCGCGCGAAACCTGATCCGGCTCATAGCGCGCGGGCTGCTGCTTGCTGAGCGCGCGGTTCAATGTCGCGATGCCGCGCGTCACTTCCGCGAGGGGATAATCGTACCGAAACGCCGATTGGATGGTGACCGTCCGCACGCCCGCGTATTCCCGGAGAAACGCGTCGATGCGCCGGGGCGACAGGCCGCCCCGGAACGGGAGGCAGCCGACGCCGATCATCGGGTACACGGGGATCCCGGTGTCGTCTTGGAACCGATAATATTCCGACAACGCGATCTTGGCGGCGATCGTCGCCGGCACCAGGCCGTCGTTCAATGACGGGTCCGAGCGCGCCACGAACGGTCGGAGGTAGTCCGGCGCCGCCCCATATTCGTCCTGATGGAGTGCGAGATATTCGGTGAGAATGTTGCGGGATGCCGTCAGATGCGACACCCCTTCGATGAGCGGGATCACCCGCAGGTACGTGAACCGCTTTTCGCGATCACCGAACGCCTGGTGTTTGAGCGCGGCGACCTGCGAAAAGGTCTTTTGCAGGTGCAGCAGTTTCGTGGCGGCATCGGTCATCGGCAGAATGACTTCAAACACCGGAGGACGATCGAATCCCAGATCGTGGGCGAGGTCCTCGAACGTCAGGATCCCGATATAGGCACGGGCCAGACGGTAGCCCTTCTCCTCCCAAATGTTGGGGAGGCGGAACGTCAGAAAGACATCTTTTCCCAGAACCTTTTTCTGAAAATACTCGTAGTATTTGGCGAAGAGCTTATCGACCACCGCTTCATCGACGTACTTCCCCTCCCAATCCCACATGTATTCTTGGCACTTGAGATCCCTGAACGCCGCAATACACTCCTCGACCTCCTCCTGGGCCGAGATAAAGGCCTCTCCGTTTGTTTTCCACGGCGGGGCGCACGCATGGTCGGGATGCTGGGTCGCCATGGTGGCCGGGATTTTTCGCAATGCAACGCGGCGAGCGATGGCTGGCTCCTTGAAAACTCACGAGGATGGATAGGGGACAGACCCGAGACACACTAGCAAAATGCCGGCACAATCTCAAACCGGGGCAAACTTCGGTCGGGGTCAGGACTTCGGCTGATCGGTCGACCGATCAGCCGGCAAAACTTCTCTGACGGAAAGACGGCTTCGGACCGATGCCGGGGCAGGCGGGTTGATCAATTGGGCGCGAAACATCGTCAGAAATTCACGTTCGGCAAGAACGCGCTCGCGACACGGCGCACACTGCTGCAGGTGGGTGTCAATGTCCAGCGACTCGGCGGGGGCGAGCTCTCCGTCAAGATAGGGATAGATCCGTTTCACGGTCGCCGTGCAGTCGTCCATAGGGCTGTGAGAACAGGAACGACGAACCGTTCAGTGGCCGGCGGTCATCGTCAGCCGGCCCTGTGTCGTGTCACCGCCTTACGCTACCGCATGGGCGGAGGGCACGTCCGAAACCCGGGAGGGAGTTCCCCAGTAATCTTTGAGCGATTTTTTGAGAAGATTCCGGCCGCGCGACAATCTGGACATCACGGTGCCTAAGGGACAACTCATGATTTCCGCAATCTCCTTATAATCGAACCCTTCAATGTCTTTGAGCAACACCGCCAGCCGAAGCTTCTCGGGGAGGGCGTCGACTGCGCGTTGAAAGTCCTGGCGAAACACGCCCTTCTCATGACGCCCGCGGGCGGCGACCAAAATCTCCTTCGGCGATTCATATGGGTCGTCGTCGACAATTTCCAGCTCGGTCAGCGACACCTCGCGCGCGCGTTGGTGGTAGCGATTGATGAAGAGATTCTTGGTAATGGTAAATAACCATGCCTTGTAATTGGTGATCTGCTCGTAACGGTGATAAAACCGATAGGCCCGGAGGTAGGCATCCTGGACCAAGTCATGGGCATCGTCGCTGTTGCCGGTGAGAACCAATGCGAAACCGTACAACGAATCCAGGTATTTCAGCGTGATCTCTTCGAATTCATCCTTCCGAGCTTCTTCCGGAGCGACAGCGACATATGCTAACAGGCCACCAGTTTCCATCTTCGCACTCCAGGGTGACTATTTGTCAGACTGGACCGATGAATTTGCAAGTATGACGCCAATTCTTCATTAGCTATTTCATAGGGGAAATGGGGCGAATGGCGGGAGAAAAGAGGGAAAAAGTGAAATTAGTTACCGTTATTCAGCCGTCTTTCGTCATTTAGGAGATGGGAGGAACGGGATTCTGGCAGGACTGCCGGATCTTATGGGGGCGCGGAAGAGAACCACCTTCCGCGCCCCCATTCTTCAAAATTTAGGACGCGAGATGGATCAACTACACCTCGAATATCCACAGACCCCGTTACTACACTTCTCGCACCCCTCTTCGAATTTCAGTTCGCAACCGCAATCCGGACAGGGAAAGGAGACCTTCCCGCTTCGATCATCCAAGAGCATCGCAAACGACTTGACCTCCGGACCGAGCGACGGCGCTTTGGCCGATAAATACTCCGCCATACTTTTGGCGATCGCGTCCGAGCACGAGAGTACCCGCTCGGGACCCAGCCCATAAGGCTTATCGCATCGGATCCCGATCAATTGCTTGACGATCGCTTGGGGATCGGCCCCCGCACGGAGCGCCAGAGAAATAAGCCGGCCGATCGCCTCATTGAAGGATCCTTCGCATCCGCCCGATTTGCCCATCATGTTAAAGACCTCGAACGCACGTCCCGCCTCGTCTTGATTGACCGTGACGTAGAGATCGCCGCACGAGGTTTTGGTCCGGCTGGTGCTGCCGGTAGTGGTGCGGGGACGGGGCTTGGGCATGATCAATTGGGCGACCGGAACAGCGCCGGTTACGGGAGCAAGAACGGCCGTCGGCGCCGTGGCCGGGGCTTGAGCCGCGAGTTTCGCCGACTGGCCCACGTTTAAGACCTGCTCCGCGCGACTCTCATCGCGGTAGACCGTGATGCCCTTGCACCCCAATGTGTAGGCCAACATATACGCCTTTTTCACGTCCTCGACGGTCGCGGTGGAGGGCATATTGATGGTTTTCGAGACCGCGCTGTCGGTGTGCGCCTGAAACGCGGCCTGCATCCGGACGTGCCACTCCGGCGAGATGTCGTGCGAGGTGGCGAAGACGCGTTGCCACTGTTCCGGCACGCCCGCCACTCCCCGCGCCGACCCGTGATTGTCCAAAATTCTCTGGATCAGGTCCTCGCGCCAAAATCCCTCACGTTTGGCCACATGAATGAAATCTTCCAAGACGTACGGGAGGTGCTCCCCATCCATCACGTTCTTGTACCAAATGAGCGAAAACTCCGGCTCGCAGCCGCCCGACGTATCGGCAATCATCGAAATCGTGCCGGTGGGGGCGACCGTGGTGACGTAGGAATTACGCAGCCGGTGACCTTGTCGCTGGTGCAGCGAGCCCTCCCAGTTGGCGTAGGGTCCGCGCTCGTCGGCCAGGCGCTTGGATTCTTCATAGCCGATATCGTGGAAGAATTTCATGATCCGGCGCCCCATCTCGATGCCCTCATTGGAATCGTAGGCGATGCCCAATTTAAAAAGGAGCCGTGCGAATCCCATGATGCCGAGCCCGATTTTCCGATTCGCTTTGGTGATCGCCTCGATCTGGGGGATGGGGTAATTGTTCATGTCGATGACGTTGTCGAGGAAGTGGACACTGGTGCGGATGCTCTTCTCCATCCGCGCCCAATCCACCTCATACCGGCCGTCCCGCTCGATGACGTGACGCTCCACATTGATGCTGCCGAGGTTGCACGATTCATACGGCAAGAGCGGCTGCTCGCCGCACGGATTGGTCGCCTCCATCGCGGCGACATGCGGCGTGGGATTGGCGCGGTTGGTGACGTCGATGAAGAACAGGCCGGGCTCCCCGTTGCGCCACGCGGCTTGCGCGATCGCGTCGAAGATTTCTCGGGCGGACTGACGGCGGACGACCTCGCCACGCCGCGGGCTGATCATCTCGTACTCTCCCCCGCGCTCGACGGCCTCCATAAACTTATCGGTGATCGCCACGCTGATATTGAAGTTGGTGATTTCTTTCGTATCCGTCTTGCAGGTGATGAATTCCATGATATCGGGATGATCCACGCGGAGAATCCCCATATTCGCCCCACGACGGGTTCCCCCCTGCTTGACCGCTTCGGTGGCATGATTGAAGACTTTCATAAAGGAGACCGGTCCCGACGCCACGCCGCCGGTCGTGCGCACCACGTCGTCCTTAGGCCGCAGGCGGGAGAATGAAAAACCGGTCCCGCCGCCGGTCTTATGAATGATCGCGGCCTGCTTGACCGTTTCGAAAATCTCTTCCATCGAATCACCGACCGGCAACACGAAACACGCGGACAACTGCTGTAGCTCGCGGCCGGCGTTCATCAGGGTGGGCGAGTTCGGCAAGAAATCCAGATCGGCCATCAGGCGATAGAACGCCCCATACGCCCGCTCCACGTCCGCCTCGGCGCCATACAGCCGCTCCGCCTGAGCCATATTGCGCGCCACCCGCTCGAAGAGCTGTTGCGGAGTCTCGGTGACCTGGCCGCTCTCATCCTTGGCCAGATAGCGCTTCTTGAGGACCCGAAGCGCGTTGGGGGAAATCTGTGGAGCGGGGTGCGAGGATCCGGTCTGGATCGCCTCGCCGGCAATCTGGGCGCTTTCACTCATACGAAACCCTCCCTGGTGGTCAATACCATTAGCGTGTGAGAGCACATGCGGTCCAAAACAACGGGGCGGATCGAGCCGAGATGACCCGCCGAATATGGGGCCATCCTACTCCCGGAGATTTCTCGCTGTCAAGAGGAAAAGCACTAGATAATGGGGCTTACGGTCTATAGGAAGACTAGATATTGTGGGTAACGCTGTGAGTCGATGGGAATAGCGTGTGGATAACCTGTGGGAGAATAGCGGGCGCCTCAACTACTGAATGGCGATCGATAAGCCGTAGCTGCCCAACCGTCCGGCTCTGGGCTTGGTCCCGGCCGTCACCTTGACGTAATACGTCCCCGGCTGGAACGTGAACGAAACCCGCGACGCATACCGCTGACCGTTATTGGGATGGCTCTCCTCTGAACCGTTCAGATACGGAGCAGGCACTTCGACCTTTTGATTACACCGCTGGCGGTCAGGACGGTACGGGACCGCAGTATCATCGTTCCCCAGCGGCTGATTGGTTGTGTCCAGGAACGGGGTGCCGTTGTCGGCAAGAATCGACAGGACCGTATCAGCGCCGTTGGTCAGATTGAACGTCTCGATGATTACCGACCTTGCGGCTCCCCCCCCTACAACGAATTTGGCGTGATCGATATCCCCCTCCGGAAAGAGTGTGTGACATGTCTCACTCGACGAAAGAGCCGGAGCCGTCCTCCAATCGCCGTCCCCTGGCTCATATTGATCGCGAACAAACTCGATCGAGCGCAATGTCGCCACGTTCTTCAACTTATCAAATCCGTAGAATAGACCGAATGTTTCGAGGGTGATCGACGGGAGTGCGGGATTCGCAGTCGCGAAGCCTTCCATGACGTTCCATACGGCCTGCAAACCGGCCGACAGATTGTCTCCGGATTCAGACGACCCATCGAACACGTCCCAAAGCACGGAGGCCACGGCAACCTCACTGGTGGTATAGATCCCATGGCTCTCGAGCGGAGTCCCGAAGCTCTCCAA
>JBDSOK010000250.1:0-7123 GCA_039914845.1 Nitrospiria bacterium
AGCGGCGCCCTCCGTCGTGACTGCGAAAAATCCCCCCGCGAACCGCGCCCGCCAAGAGGCTCCCGTCCGGCAAGACCGTCAGCGTCATCAGAAAGCGATCCTTGGGCCCCTCCTCCGCCGGCCGCCAGCGCCCGCTCTTGGGCTCTTTGGTATAGATCCCCTGTCCGAAGGTTCCGGCATAGATCCGCCCGTCAAGACCCTCCGCCAACGCCTGCACACTTCCGGCGGTGATCGGGCCGTTGGTCTGATAGAGCGTCAACTCGCCGGGAATGGGCGGTTGATAGCCCTCTTGCCGCGCCAAATAGGCTAACGGCTCACCGAATCGAGGGAGGTCGGCCGCGTGCGGCCCTCCCGTCGCCAAGCCGATCATCACGATGGCACCGAACCACGATCTCCGCACTGCCGGATTCCTCCGCTGGTCACGCCTGCTCGTACGATACCACGCCCCGGCCGCGGGCCGTGAGGTCCTCCGCTACCCACTCTGGCTAATTTCGGCCACTTCGATTGCGCGCTGCCCGTCGCCCCATCGCCCGTCCATCTTGATTCAAGATCGATTCCTCGGGAAACGCGTCACGGCCCTCTTCTTGCTTACTTCCCTTCGTTCTACATTATTCACACACGCCTGATCCAGGCGTGCGGAAGGGAGGAACGGTCATGGTGGATTGGGGGTTGGCGGCATTGTCCTTTGCGGCGATTGCCGGCGGGATCATCTGGGTCGCGTTTTTTGCCTACGAATTATGGAGCGTCGAACCGCCCGGAATGCCGGAGGCTCAAGGCCGGCGTGAGCACAAACCGGCACGTCGTAAGGCAGCCTGAACGACCGGTCGATCGTCGAGCCGACCCAGTCCCTCCCGGGGCTGGGTCGGTGTCGTTCCGAGTCCTACCACCAGCCCCGCCGCTTCAACCAGAAGCACAATCCCACCACGAGCACGCCCATCCCCCCAAGCACGGCAAAATACCCGTAGCGCCAATGCAATTCGGGCATATGATCGAAGTTCATCCCATAGATGCCGGTGATCACGGTCAAGGGAAACAAGAGCGTGGCGATTCGCGTAAAGACTTTCATCGTCTCGTTGAGGCGATTGGAGACGACGGAGAGGTAGGCATCACGCACCCCGGCTACGGTGTCGCGATAGAACTCCGCCATGGTGGACACTCGGAAGAGGTGATCGTAGACATCATGAAAATATACCCGCATCGGCTCGGAGATCTGAGCGAAGGACTCGCGGCTCAAGCGGTGCACGACGTCGCGTTGCAAATGCGCCAATCGAACGAGATGCAGCAAGCTGCGCTTGACCGAGAAGATACTCTCCAGCAGCCGGGCGTCCGGGCCCTCCATCACGCGACGTTCCAGGTCGTCGGTCACGCCGTCGAATTCCTCCAACAACCGCACATAGCGGTCGGCAATGCGGTCCGCCACGCCATGGAGCAATCCATCCATCCCCCGCTTAAAGAGCGGGGCATCACGGCTCGCCTCCTTTCGCACCTCGTCGATAACCGGCGACGGCGCGTCGTGGATGGTCACCAGCCCACGCTCGGTCAAAAAGAAATGATGCTCGATAGTGGCCAGACTCGATGAGAGGGCCTCATGCATCGGACAGTGGAGGACCAAAAACAGCGCGTCACCATAGTCATCGAGCTTGGGCCACTCGTTTTGTACGCGACAATCCTCGATGGCCAAGGGATGAAAATGGAAGACCGACGACAGCAGCCCGTATTCTTCCTGCGTCGGCTGCTCGAAATCCGCCCAGAGATCGGCGGTCGGGTCGGCCCAGACTTCCGCCAGCCCCCGGGCATCGAGCGGACCGGGGCGAACGGCCCCGTCCCGGACGACATAGGTGGTCAGCATGCGCTTAGGCGGGTCCGGCCCAGACTCCGGCCGGCGATCCGGAGGACGCCTGTTCCACATAGGCATCCACGTCTCGGGTCAGCGTGATCTTGATGCAGCGGATCCGTTCGGGGTCCATGATCTTTCGACCGGCATGGTCCTGAACGTAGAACACATCGACGACCTGATCAAGGCGCGTGGCGATTTTGGACGAGTAAATCGACAAACCCAGGGCAAACAGCGTGTGCGTGATGATATAGAGCAATCCCTGCACGTCGGTCGCGAACACGTCGATGATCGTAAAATCGTCGGAGGTTTCATTGTCGATCTCGACCTGCGTGGGTTCCACCCCGTGCGGCAGGGCGCGAGAGCGGGGGAGCCTGGAACCGCGGGCGAACAGCTCCTCCACCCGTTCGCGGCCCGTCACGACCGACGCCAGCGCCCGTTTCATCTCGACCAGACGCCCGGGCGGCGGTTGGCCGACATAATCCGGGTCATGAACGGTCAAGGTATCGATCACCACGCCGTCGAGCCGGGTAAAGACCTGCGCGCTCAAAATGTCCAACCCCAGGGCCGCAAGCGCGCCGGCGAGCTTGGAGAACAACCCAGGCACGATCGTATCGAAAGTGGCGACGGTCAATTCGGTCGTCTGCTGGGTCGCTTCCCACCGGGATTCGATCAAGACGCCCTCGGGCGGCAATCGATAGACCAATGCGATGTGATCCACAATATGCTCGGCGGTCGTGACGAGGAGATACCGGTCAGGCATGGCGTCGAATTGCCGCGCCAGCCAGAGGTCGGGAAACCGGCCGGCGGCCTGTTTGCGCACTGCCGCCACCGCTTCCGCTTTGCGGACCGCGATGTCACCCATCACGCGCGTGCCGGCCAGCGCCTCCATCGCTTTCGCATGAAGCTCGCATAACAGATCCTCTTTCCACGCCGTCCAGGTGCCGGGTCCCACGGCGTCGATATCGGCGTAGGTGAACACCAACAACATCTGCAACAACTCGGGATGGCCGACCTGTCGCGCGAAATGGACGAGCACCTTCTCGTCGCTCAGATCGCGGCGAAAAGCGATGTGCGACATGATGAGATGGTAACGGACGAGAAAGGTCACCAGGTGGCGCTCATGCGCATCCAACTGAAGGCGGCCGGCCGTCCGATTGGCGATCTCCTCTCCGATCAGGCTATGATCGCCCCCTTTGCCCTTCCCCACGTCGTGCAAGAGGAGCGCGAGGTGCAGCAGATCCTTTCGATGAATGCCGCGGTAGATCGCCGCGATGCGGCCCTCGGCGCCGGCCAGGGCGCACGCCGCCTGCACGGCGCGGAGACTGTGCACATCGACCGTATATTTATGATATTGGTTGAACTGCATCAACCCGCGAGCCGACGCAAATTCCGGAATGACCAGTTCGAGCAGGCCCACGCGATGCATCAGCTCCAGCGTACGCCCTACCCCCGGACCGGCGAACAGCGCGAAGACGCGGCGTTGGGCGCCGACGGCCGCAAAGAAGGGATGGCGATCCGGGGTGAGCATCTGCTGCGCCAGATCGAGAGCGGACTCGGCGATGGCGCGTCCGGCGTCTTGTGCCACGGCAAAGAGCGCCACGACGTGGCCGGGGTCGGCAAGAAAGCGTTGACGGTACTTGGCCGGGACCGATACCTCATCGTGAGTCACGGTGAAGAGCCCCTGCCGTTCGCTCGCCGTCAACACCGTGATCAGCCGCCGCCAGAGCGTGGGACGCTGCAAGCGCCGGATAAAGCGATCGTTGGTTCGATGGAGCGTCGTCGAGAGACGAAAGTACTGCTGCATGAAGCGCTCGACCCCGAGAAGCTGCGGCGTGTCGTCGAAGCCGAGGAGTCGGGACAACCGGACTTGCTCATCGAAGGTCAAGGCATCGGCGGGCTTGCCGGCTTCGAAATGCATCTCGGTCCGAATCAGCCACAGAAAGTCCCGAGCCTCGATCAGGCCGCTCCGCTCGGTGTCGCTCAACAGGTCTCGGTCCTCGAGGTCCTCCCATGACCGGACCCCGCGACAGGCACGCGCCAGCCAGCCGATGTAGTGGAGGTCGCGCAATCCCCCCTTGCTCTTTTTGATGTCCGGTTCCAGCAAGTACACGGTGGAGCCGTATCGGTCGTAGCCGGCCTCGCGCTCCACGAGCTTCTGCGCGACGTAGGCGCGCCACTCTTTCCTGATCTGAGCGGTAAAGGCCCGTTCGAAGGTGTCGTAGAGCGCTCGGTCCCCGGCGAGCCAGCGCGACTCCAGCAGCGCGGTCCGGATCGTGGCGTCGCGACGCGCCAGCTCCAAGCCGTCCCGAATCCGGCGCAGGCTGTGTCCGACGGTATATCCGAGGTCCCAGAGCGGATGAAGAATCCCTTGGCTGACCGCCAGACCTTCACCGTGCGCGGCGGGATCATACAGAAACATTAAATCGACGTCCGAGGCGGGAAAGAGCTCACCCCGGCCATAGCCGCCGACCGCCACGATTGCGCATCCCGATCCCGGCCGATCGACCCCTTCGCTCGGAGTCCCCATGCCCAGATACAGCGTCCGGATCACGGCATCCATCACGGCGGTCAACGCCTCGACGGTATCGCGACTCTGACGGCGGGCGACGTGATCACGGCGGATCGCCTCGCGCTGCGCGTTCACGAGCTGGCGCAAACGCCCCAGATCGCGCCCCGCCAAAAGGAAGTCATTCACGGGAAGAAGGGGTATCGTCATTTGACTTATGACCTGAGAACCCGGTATTATAACGGGTTTTCAGGGATTATTAGAAGCCTCTCGCGAAAGGATGGGAACGGTGGCTGAGCAACAGGCGACCCCGGAGGTGTCCGAGGAAATCGTGTCAACATGCACCAAGTGTAAGCAGGCGTTCGCGCATACCGTCGTATCCAAAGTGAAGCTGCGCGTGGCCAAAGTCAAATGCCTGACGTGCGGAACAACCCATCGCTACATCGATCCCACGTTGCCCATCAAGCCCAAAACGCCCCGCAAGCCGGCGGCGCAAATCGCCCAAGAAGCGACGTATGAGAAGTTGATGGTCATGACGGCGGGACAGAAGGGCCTCCCCTATAGCCTGGCGGGCGTGTTCAAGGAACACGACGTGATCGAACACGCCACCTTCGGGCGAGGAATCGTCACCCACTTGATCCCCGGCAATAAAATTCAGGTCGCATTCGCGGCCGGAGAAAAACTGCTGGTCTATCGCCGGTAGGTTCGTCACCGTCTGGCGCGCGCGGGGCGTCGCTTGCCTCCCGGCGACGTGGCGCGCGCCGGCTTTGCCTCGGGATCCGGATCCACATACGCGGCCAACGCGGGATGGGTTTCCGGATTGAGCGTTTGGGTCCACGTAATTCCGATGAGGAATCCCTTCGGCGATGGCGCAAGCCACGCCACCACGGCGGCCAGTTTTTCCTGCGTCGGCGTCCCCGCGTGATTCAAGAAGGCCATGGTCACCGTGATCGGTTCGTTGGGCGGGATCGCCTCGGGCACTCGCAGGCCCGCTCCCGTCGCGCTGACGTTGGTCACCACCGCCGTCAGCGCGCGTCCTCCTGAACCGGGTATTACCAGCGTCGTGCCCGTAAGGGTCACCCGACGCGCCGTGCGTTTTTCCGCAATCATACCGATCCCCCCTCCTTCTCCGCCTCTCCCCGAGGACGGGTCTTCCATCGCCGGTGAATCCAAATCCAATGGTCCGGCCGCTCGCGCACCCTCCGTTCGATGGCCGCCGTGTATCGCTGCGTCTGATAGACGATCTCGTCCTGCCCGCTGACCGGGGGCGCGTCAAACGCCAGGGGCGCGTCAAACAGAATGCGGTGATGCGACGGATGGTGGGGATCGCGGGTAATGAAGACCGGCACCACCGGGCTGCCGAATCGTTTCGCCAAGACCGCCACCGCGCTCATTGTACACGCCGGACGCCCGAAAAATTGCACAAAGACCCCCTGGTCGGTCCCCATGTTCTGATCGAGGACATAGCCCATCGCTTCGTTCCTCCGCAACCGGCTGATCACCTCTTTCAACGAATGATTTTTAAAAATCGCGCGAATATTGAGGCGGCGCCGCTGATCGGCCCAGAACCGATCCAGGATCCCGTTGCGCAATCGGCGTGTCACCAAATTCACCTGATAGCCCCGGGCCGCGAAACACGTCGCCAACAACTCAAAATTGCCATAATGCGCGGTCAGGATCAACACGCCCTTGCCTTGGGCGAAGGCCGCCCGGAGGTGCTCCTCCCCATCTACCGAAATCAAGCGCTCCAGGTCGCCATGGGCCGCCATGTGGGGCAATCGCAAAAACTCCATCATGCCTTGACCGAACTGCCGATACATCTCCCAAATGGCCCAACGCTGTGCCCGCCGAGCGAGCGATCCGCCGAGCGCCCGTCGGATCTGCTCCAAAGCCACCCGGGTTCGCGGGTAACAGAGCAGATACGCGAGTTCGCCGAGCCGGCGACCGGCCCATAGCGCGAGCGGAAGCGGAAGCGCCGTCACGAAGACCTGCACCAGTCGGAGCGCGGACCATGCCAGCCGCTCGCGAACGGGAGGGGGCGTGGAGACCAGATCCACCGTGTGTGCCTGTGTCACCGTATCCATGACGAGAGGCGAGTCCGTGATGTCGTTCGCCACGAACCTCGCGCGAGCCAGCATAGCACAATGCCGGTTCCGGTTGAAGGCGCTCCTGGTTAGGTGTCAAGCCAATTTAGAAATGTCCGCTTTCTCCCACAATAGAAATGTCCGGTTAGGGTTTGGGCTCCGCCAGCTGAGGCCGTTGAAAAGGGCCATTTCTTCCAGGGATGGTCCCTCGACGGCGCGACGCCGGGGCAGACGAGGCCGACGGGGCGCAAAGGCGGCGCACGTCGGCCAAGCCGGCAAGCAATGGTACCGGAGCCGAGGCCGTCCACCTGCATCAACTCGCCGCGGTGCGGCCGGCGTTGGCGCTGCGGATACGGCAGTTGCGCCGCCTTCAGGCTCCCTACGGACCGGAATAGATCAGAACTAAAAGAGGCGCCGTGGGCGTGTCAGGCGTCCGACGGCGACGATCAGCGTGCGCCGGATGAATCGCCAGCGGGCGGCTAGGCGATCTCGGACGGTGGGGCGCGGGGTTTCTCCGGCGGAGAAGAGTTCCCACTCGCGGCTGAGTCGGTCGCGGCAGGGGGGGCAGATGCCGTGAGTGGGGGTGGGATCGCCCGCATCGGTGTCATCCAAGCGACTCCGACACCATGCGCAGATCCGTCGCATCGGCCCTTTCAATTGACCGCGTTGCGGAAAATCCCTACAATGCCGCGGCAC
>JBDSOK010000230.1:0-6220 GCA_039914845.1 Nitrospiria bacterium
AAGGACGAGATTACGCCGATCATGATCCCGAAAAAGATGGCCGGCAAAGAGGTCACGCCGGAGCCGTTCGCGCAGGACGAGGGGCCGAACGCCGCATTGACCGAGCAGCAATTGGCGCTCTATCCCACGGTGTTCAAGGAGGGGGGGTCGGTCACGCCCGGGAATACCTGTCCGCTGAACGACGGCGCGATGGCCGCGCTCGTCATGTCCGCCGAGCGTGCGCGGGCGCTGAAGTATGAGCCGTTGGGGTTCATCCGCTCCTACGCGTTTGTGGGGGTGGAGCCGGAACGCATGGGGATCGGTCCCGCCGAAGCGATTCCCGTCGCTTTGAAAAAAGGCGGGCTGAAGCTGGCGGACATCCAATTGTTCGAGATCAACGAAGCGTTCGCGGCGCAATACATTGCGGTCGAAAAGAAACTCGGGCTCAATCGCGATCTCGTCAACGTCAACGGCGGCGCGATCGCGCTCGGGCACCCGGTCGGTATGACCGGCACGCGGCTGGCCGTCACCGTATTGCAGGAGATGAAGCGACGCAACCTGTCTCTCGGCGTGGCCAGCATGTGCGTCGGCGGAGGAATCGGCGCGGCGATGGTCTTGGAACGGAAGTAATCCGCTCATCGCTCACAGGAACGGCACGGCAAATCATTCCGGTTTTGCGATGGGCGATGAGCTCACAACGAGGAGACCGTATGTACATCTATAAGGCGGCGGTGATCGGGGCGGGGACGATGGGCGCGCAGATCGCGCAGACCATCTCCTATTCGGGGCTGCCGGTCATTCTCAAGGATGTGAAGCCGGAGTCGGTCGAGCGCGGCCTGGCCACCGTGAGGAAAATCTATCAGGGCCGGGTGGAGAAGGGCAAAATGACGGCCCATGAGGCCGAGCAGAAGATGGCCCTTGTCTCGGGTGCAATCGATTACTCGGGATTCGGCGACGTAGACCTGGTGATCGAGGCCGTTTTCGAAGATGCCGGGGTGAAGCGCAAGGTTCTGGCCGATTTAGAGGCCGCCTGTCCCGAAAGCTCGATCCTCGCGACCAACACCTCGTCACTGTCGATCTCGGGGCTTGCGTCGGGTCTCAAACGGCCCGAGAAGGTCGTCGGGCTGCACTTCTTCAATCCCGCCCACGTCATGAAACTCGTCGAAGTCATTCCCGGTATGGCAACCTCGGCCGAGACGGTCGACGACGCGATCGCGTTCGCCGAAAGCCTCAGGAAAATTCCGGTTCGCGTGCAAGAGTGTGCGGGGTTCCTCGTCAACCGGCTGCTCATGCCCTATTTGAACGAAGCCGCGACGGCGCTGCAGGAAATCGCCGATCCGGGGCGGGTGATCGAGGAAGCCAAGCGGATCGACGCGGCGCTCGTCGCGCTGGGCCTGCCGATGGGGCCGTTCGCGCTCACCGACATGATCGGCATGGATGTCGCGGCCAAGGTGGCCGCCATTCTCCAGGATTCGTTCGGTCCGCGCATGACGCCCGCCGCGGTGCTGGCCGAGTTGGTCAAGTCCGGGCGGTTGGGGGCGAAGTCGGGTGCGGGGTTTTTCACATACGATGATCGCAAGGGCGATCCGCTGCCGGAGATCGTGAAGGGCATCCAGGCCCGAACCGGCCTGCGGGGGACCGAATGTTCGCCGCATCGCCTGCTGATGCCGATGATCAACGAGGCGGTGATCTGCGTTCAGGAGGGCGTGGCGACCGCGGCCGACGTGGATATCGCGATGATGGCCGGCATGGGCTTCCCTCAGGACAAGGGCGGTCCGCTGCATTATGCCGATCAGGTGGGCATCGCGGTGGTGCTGTCGGAGCTGGAGCGGTTCAGCCGGGAGTTGGGACCGCGATTCTGGCCGGCGCCGATGTTGAAACGCATGGCGGCCGCGGGGTTTCTGGGCATGAAAACGGGGAGGGGCTTCTTTACCTACTAACTCGCTAATCCGGAGGGTGATTCGTGGGCCGTCAATTTCTGAGCAGTACGATTGAGGACCGGGTGGCGACGGTGGTGTTCAACCACCCGCCGGCCAATGCGTTGAGTAGTCCCGTGATGGCGGAAATCGAGGATCAATTCGCCGAGCTGGCGGGAAACGACGCGGTGAAGGCCGTGGTCTTCACCGGCGCCGGGTCGCTCTTCATTTCCGGCGCGGATATCAAGGAAGTCGCCGGCATCACGACCGAAGCGATGGGTCGGACGCTGACCGCCAACGGCCAGCGCATCCTGGACCGCATCGAGCAGATGGAGAAACCGGTCGTGGCGGCGATCAACGGGCTGTTCTGCTTGGGCGGAGGGCTGGAACTCGCGATGGCCTGCCATCTGCGGGTCGCCGGCGAGCGGGTCCGTCTCGGCCAGCCGGAGATTGATCTGGGCATCATCCCTGGGTTCGGCGGCACCCAGCGCCTCCCCCGTCTGGTGGGACAGGCCAAGGCCATCGAGTTGATTCTGACCGGGGATAAGATCACGGCGGCCGAGGCCAAGGCGATCGGTCTGGTCAATAAGGTGGTCCCCGATGCCGAGGTGGTGAAACAGGCGCAGGGTCTGGCCAAAAAGATCGCGTCGAAAAGCGCGGTCGCGGTTCGCGCCGCCCTCCGGGCCATTCGCGAAGGCGCGCTGAAACCGTTGGCCGAGGGGCAGGGTCTCGAGTCGGCGCTCTTCGGGGCGGTGTGCGCGAGCGCGGATAAGCAGGAAGGCTTGGCGGCATTCATCGCGAAACGTCAACCCAAGTTCGAAGATCGTTGACCGGCCCGTGACGACTCCCAGCCATTTTGCCGATCGAGTGTCCGGCGAGGGACCGGAGCCTGTGAAAAGCTCCCGATCGACTCGCCGCACGCGCGCCGCCACTCCCGATCTGCGCCGAAGCTTGGCCATCGTCGAGCGACTGGTTCGCGGGTTGTCGGGATCGTTCGATACGGGATCGATCGGCGATCGGGTGATCGGCGTCCTCACGAAAGAGCTCGGCCTTCATTCCTGTTCGATCATGCTGGTGGAATCTTCCGGCCGACGGCTGGTGAACCTCTCCGGCGCATCCGCAGGGGGCCGCGCGACGGATCATCGCTCGTTTGCGATCGGCGAAGGCATCGCCGGGATGGTCGCCCTGCACGGCGCCGCCATCCGCGTGGACGACGCCCGGGACGATCATCGCTTCATCGATCGACCGAGCGCTGTGCGTTCCCTGCTGTGTTTTCCCCTCCTGTCGGGCGAGCGGGTGATCGGGGTCTTAAACTTAAGCCACCCCGATCCGGGATTTTTTACCCGGGATCACGAATCGGTGTTTTCCGTTGCGGCGACGATGGTCGGCCACCTCCTGACCTTTGCCGGACTCCAGGCCGAATTGGCCGAGTGGAATCGATCGCTCGAGGCCAAGGTGGAGGCCAAAACGAAGGAAATTGAAACGGCGCAACAGCACGCGTTCCAGCGCGAGAAACTGGCCTCGCTGGGAACCCTGGTGGCCGGTGTTGCCCATGAACTCAACAATAAACTCGTGCCGTTGCTGGCCTACTCGCATGTGCTCGCCGGAACTCCACGAAGCGACGAGGAGCGCCGGCTGGTGACGGCCATGGCCTCGGCGGCGGTCGGCGCCAAACACATCGTGGAAGGCTTGCTGCGATTTGCCAGGCAGGACCCGCCCGCGATGGGGTTGGTCGATTGCAACGACGTCGTGCGCGAGGTCACGGATCTCTTGCCGTTGCAGCAACACCGATCGGGGATTACGTTGCGCACGACTTTGGCTCAGGATCTGCCTCCCGTCCGGGGAGATGCGCGACAACTCGGCCAGGTGCTCGTCAATTTGATCAACAATGCCTGCGATGCAATGGGCGAAGCGGGCACGCTGGGCATTGTGACACGGGCGAACGGCGGCGCAGTCGAGATGGAGGTGACCGATACCGGGAGCGGTGTGCCGCCGGACGTCGTCTCCAAAATCTTCGATCCGTTTTTTACGACCAAAGAGGTGGGGCGCGGAACCGGTTTGGGTCTCTCTCTTTGTTATGGCATGATTCGATCCCATCACGGCGACATCGCCGTGGACAGCCGCCCCGGCCGGACCGTGTTTACGGTGAGTGTACCGGTGGCCGGGCGTTCAGGAAGTCCATCCCAGGAGCCAGGCCGTGCCTGATGACATGTCCGACAAGCGTCTCTATCGCCGGGTCGACGTACTGATCCCGTTCGGGTTTCGGACCGTCGACCGTGCGGTGGTCGATACCGCAAGGCGCGGCGTTCCCCTTCGCGTCGCCTCCAGCGGTGATGATCCGGTTCACGCAGTGCTGGAACGGATCGAGCACAAGGTGGATGGACTGCTCCGGCGGCTGGATGGCGGCGGCGATGACGCCCCGCCGGTCACGCTCCGCTCGGTCAATCTGAGCGGAGCGGGCGTCCGATTCGGGAGCGAATTCCCCGTCGAACCGGGGGTCTGCGTCGATCTGGTGCTGGTACTCCCAGGCGAGCCCGCGCACCGTGTCCGGGTCTTCGGCGAAGTGGTGAGGCAACGCAAGCTGGCCCGTCCCTCCGGCGGAATCTATGAACTCGCGGTGTCGTTTCTCACACTCTCGCCCCGTGACCGCGAATGGCTGATTCGGTATACCTTCCAGACGGTCGGTCCCTAGCAGGCTGCTGAAAATGCCTGCGTGGGGGTTGCTCGAAGGGGGTTGGCCCCCTTCGAGGGGTCACAGGCCCCGGTTTTCGGGGCCGTCCTAGGGGCGAGAGCCCCTGGGAGAGCAGGGTGCGGACTTTTTCAGCACCCTGCTAGCGCGGGGCATCCGATTCGGGATAGGTGACGGCCACCAAGGTCAGTCCGTGTGGCGGCGCCGTCACCCCCGCGTTTCGGCGGTCCCGAGACTCCAGGATGGTCCGGACTTCGCCCGGGCGGCGCTTGCCCAGCCCGACCTCCGCCAAGGTCCCCACGATATTGCGAACCATATACTTGAGGAAGCGATTCCCCTCGACGTCGATGGTCAGCACATCGCCCCTTCGCGAAATGACGCAGCGGCTCAGCCGACACACCGTGTCGTCGGACGCGGCATGGGTGGGATCGGCCGCCCGAAAGGCCGCGAAATCGCGGCAGCCGACCACAGACGACGCGGCACGCCGCATCGCGGCAAGGTGAAGGGGGCGGGGAAGGTGCCAGGCTGTTCTCCGCGCCAGCGGTGACGGCGGGGGCCGATTCACAATGGTATAGCGATAGGCCTTGCTCAGAGCCGAGAACCGGGCATGAAAATCGTCGCGAACGATTTCGGCGTTGATGATCGCGATATCGTCGGGCAAGAGGGCGTTGAGGGCTCGCCGCCAGGCCTCGGGGGGCAGCGAGGCTCCGGTGACGAAGTGGGCCGTTTGCGCGAGGGCGTGAACGCCCGCATCGGTCCGTCCGGCGCCGGTGACCGTCACCGCTTCGCGGCTGATGACGGCAATCGCGTTCTCCAATGCGGCCTGAATCGTGGGCGCCGCGGCCTGGCGTTGCCAGCCGCAATACGCGGTGCCCTCATACTCGACGGTCAGGAGGATGGTGGGCATGGAGTCAGTTCCGACTGCTCAGGCGATGGTGCGGCGCTATTCCGAGCGCGTGAGCACGGGCGACCGGACATATTTCATCACCCCCGCCGCCAGGGCTTCCGCCACATGTTGCCGGAACAAGGGGTTGGCGAGGCGATCGGCATCGTCGGGATTGCTGAGAAAGGCGATCTCCGACAGGATGCTGGGCATGCCGGTATTGAGTAATACATAGAACGGCGCCCGCTTGATCCCCAGATCCACGACATCGTAGCGTTTCCCGACGCCGTGGACGAGCGATTCCTTGACCGTATGCGCCAATTCCAAGGACTGTTCTTCGCGAGTGGTATCCGATAAATCGCCGAGGATCGTCTGGATGACCGCGTCGAGATCCTGGTTCGTCTGTCCGGGATCCGCATTCTCACGCTCGGCGGTCGCATGGGCGGCCGCATCGCTGGATTTCCCCAGGACATAGGTCTCAAGACCCTTCGTCTCCCGACGGGGACTGGAGTTGGCGTGGATCGAGATGAAGAGATCGGCCCGCCGTTTGGCGGCCAAGGTCGTCCGGGCCTCCAACGACACGAAGCGGTCATCGGAACGGGTCAGCGTCACGTCGACACGACTCTGTCTGCTCAAGAGCGCCTGAAGGCGTTTGGCGACATCGAGCACCACGTCCTTTTCCTCCAACCCGCCGACGCCGACCGCGCCGGGATCCTTTCCCCCATGGCCGGGATCGATCACGATTCGAAACAG